>NZ_JBQCMF010000026.1:0-38605 GCF_051965295.1 Arthrobacter sp. SAFR-023
AGGGCCTGGAGCGTTGGCCCCACCCGATGGGCGAGAACAGCGAAACCCATCCGCTGGTGACCCTGGTCAGATCGGCGATCGGCGTGCCGAAACTCTTCACGAGCCGTGTGGCGTCAATGACCGGATCTGCTGCTGAAGTCATGGCGGAGCCCGTTCCCTCGGTCCAGCAACAACGACCGAGGCGGCTGCCACGGCGTTCCGCGGGCACGACGCCCCGCGGGCCGATCAGGCTTCCCGGCTCTCCAATCCACAGCCTACGTCCGGGGCAACCCCCCAGGGAAGAGCCGCAATACCCACGGCTCTGGCGACTCAGAGGGCAGGTGCGTTTTGCCGGTGCGGTCTCCTGGTTTGGTCCTGGAACGGCGAACGGCTACGCGCGCTTTTTACCTCAAATCGTCGTCTAGCCTTCGCATTCCTGACAGTATTGGTGCCCGTCGTGTTCCCGCGCCAATTGGGAGCGGTGACGGACCAGGAAGCAGGAGTGGCAGGTAAACTCGTCCGCGGCCTGGGGGACGATCTGAACGCTGAGTTCCTCAGCGACTATTTCGCCGCCGGGAACGCCGAGAGCGTCAGCATCGTCGGGTGCGTCGAGTTCCCGAACCACACTGAGTGCATCAGGGGCGTTGGCGGACTTTAGTGCTTCAAGGGACTTATCCTGCGTTTCCTTGACGTCGGTGCGCAGTTCATCGTAATCAGCGGTCATGATCCATTCCTCGTTTCCCAGGTTGTCCCGTATTCAACGAATCCGCGGTGGCGCTTGTTCCCGATGTGCTTCCGAATCCGGCAGGCACCCCCGGCCTTCTGCTTTGGTAGACGGCAGTGTCAGTCCTGCCTCTGATCGAAACTGAATCCGCAGGCGCACCGGTAGGTGAGCAGGGCGCCGTCGTTCTTCCGGTCCTGCGATCCACCAGGTAGCGCCTGGTCTGCGATGACCAACTGCATCGCCTCTCCGCAGTGAACGTGTGTGGCCAGCATCCGCCGCAGCTGCGGATCGACTAAAAGCCTCTGACGTGCTGCTCCCCCTAGCTGTTGTGCCATTACCGGCTCACTTCAGCCAGTGAGGCAAGGAGGTCGGCGCAGGCCTGCTCACAGCGCCGGCAGACGTCAGCGCACACCTCGCAGTGGCGGTGCATCGAGGCGTGCTGTCCGCATTCATCAGCGCAGGCCTTGCATGCGGTGCGGCAGGCCTCCAGCACTGCACGGGTGACGTTCGCGTCGTAACCGGTGCGGCGGGACAGAATCTTTCCGGTGGCCGCGCAAATGTCGACGCAGTCAAGGTTGGTGCGAATGCACTTAGTGAGCTCTGCAACCATGTCCTCACTGAGGCAGGCGTCGGCGCAAGCGGTGCAGGTCTGCGCGCAGTCAAAGCACGCCTCGATGCATTCCGCGAGTTTGGCCTTATCGATACTTCCAAGGTCCTGAGGGTAGGTATCCAGCATGGATTGTGCGTGTGTCATTGGATTCTCTTTTCCAGGTCAAAACAGCAGGCGGAGGTGTCTAAGAACGCCGAGCCGTTTTTATGTCCTGCTGATGGAAAGCTGAAGCACGGTGAGGGCGGGAAGATCCGGCCCCTGAGGTACACCGCGGGAAAGACCCGCGTCGCCGGGCAGCCACTGGAGCAGGGAGGGCGGGTCCACCGCCCGTGTCCTGAGCGGGGCCGGTTCGCCGCGAGGAGCGTGCCGGCGTCCGCAGCAGTCCCGCTCCACCGACTCGGGGTCAACGACCTGGCCCGCCTGCTGGACAGCGCGGACAGCCTGGGAAGCCGACGCCGGCGCGCCACCCGGGAGGGGCAAGTCAGCCGCCGGGCGCGCCACAGTCTCAACCCATCCCGTGCCGGCTGACTGGGCGGCCACGGTTTGAAAGGGGCTTTGTCCAACGATGGCGTAGCGGCTGCCGTGGGTGTAAGAGGCGGCCCCGGCGAGGAGAAGCACCAAGAGTACCCACACGAAAGCGCTTCGCAGCGCAACGAGGCAGCGAAGCAGCCCAATCACAGACCAACCCAGCGCGGCCATCACCACTTTCTGCTAGACAGCTTCTTATCAGCCTAGCTTCGGCTTTCCCACCAGGCGATCACACATGTATCACTTTTAGGCATCGGCTTGCCTTCGTACAGAGTCAGTTCGCTTCCAGCCGCCAAAGCGCACGTGGCGGCGGTAAAGGCAACGGCACGAGGGAAACGGAACGGGCACTCGTGCGGATGTCGGTCGGGGCTTACTTTGCGATCCTGCCCACGATCTGGCGGGCCACCAGCCGGTCGATTCCAGGCAGATGGGTGGCCCGAATGATCCACCGGCGCAGGAGCCGCTGTGACCGGTTTCCGGGGAGGAACGATGATGCGGTGCGCCTCCCGGCGGCCTGCGCTTCCTCCACCACGGGTCTCCAGCGCCGTTCGAATTCAGCGAGGGCTGAGCTGATCCCTTCAGGTGAGGCCACGGGTGCCAAGACGTCCCCCAGCAGCGCAGCACCTGCGATGGCGAGTGAGCCGCCCTGGCCCGCGAGGAGGGACACGGCCCCGCAGGCGTCCCCCACAAGAACCGTCCGCCCCTTCTGCCAGCCTGGCATGACAATCTGCGCGACGACATCGTCGTACGGGTGCTCGGGGCACAGTTCCAGGACACGGTCGATCCCCTCACCAAGTCCGGCGAACTCGCCGCGCAGCCGCTCCCGCGGACTCCCGGACGGAAAATACCCTGTCGCGCCTGCGGCATCCCGGTAGACCATGAAGGCCGCTACCTTGTCCGAGCGGAGACTGTAGAGCCCGGCTGCCCGGTCGATGCTGTCGGTAAGAACGAACCGGTTCCGGAAGCGGGCATTCAGGAGCGGTTCGGTCACGATAAAGGCCGCAGCACGCATGCCCAGACGGCGAAGGAACTCCTCCTCGGGACCGAACACCCGGGCACGCACCGCGGAATGGATGCCGTCGGCGCCGACGAGCACGTCCGCGTCGAGCGTGCCGCCCGGCGGATCTCCGACGGCGACCCTCACGCCGTCGTCATCCGTCCATGCCCGGGAAACCTGCGCCCCGTAGCGGACCAGCACCCGGCCCGGAGCCACGTCGTCGAGGGCGGAGAGGGCTGCTCGCTCCATATCAGGGCGCAGCAGGCTCAGGACCTTCCCGCCGGCAAGCCGGGCGAACCGGTCGTAGTCGAGGCTGAACGTGGGCCGTCCCGTTGCATCGACATACTCGACTGCCTCGACGTGGTATGCCACCGCTGCGAGCCGCGGGTAGAGCCCGATCCTTTCCGACGCCTCCACTCCCGGACCAAAGAAGTCATCATGTAGCCATCGGGGCGCGGACCGGACGATTTCTCGAGAAGCTCGACGTCCCAGCCGGCCAAACCGAGCTGGCGGGCCGCAACGAGACCCGCAATGCCAGCCCCGACAACCACAGCCTTCATGTCCTGCCTCCAACGAACCGGATCAGCCGGCGGGACAGACCCGACCGGGAGCGCAGGGGTCGGCATCCGCTGGCTCATTCTTTACGCTCTTCCCGCGCACTGTCCGGGTTTTGCAGCTCGTCGATTTGCCACAAAGGGCCGCTAAGGAGGCTTCGAAGCGGCCCTTTTCGGTAAAGGTACGGCACTGACGACCCCGTCAGCGGCCCTAACTGCTGGTCAGTGGGGCAGCGGTGTGTGGAAGAATCGAGTAGCCCTTTGAAAGGAGCCCTCCACCCATGCGGCAGCCGGACCAGGGACGACGTGTACCCTCCGGCAACCGGACGCCAGCGGGGTGGGCCCGGGCGCTGCGCAACTCCCCCGCCTCCCTCACCTTCGTTGTCCTCTTCTGGGCCGCGGGTGCGTTGTCTGCCAGCATTCGTTCCGGCCCGCCGTCGTTCCTTCTGCCGCACGTTGCTGTCACTTCGCGCTCTGTGCCGGACCATTGGTCTGCCCTGCTGCTCTCCGCCTTCTGGGAGCGGGACCTGGCCGGATACGTCGTGGGCACACTCGTTGTGCTTCTAGCCGGGCTGCTGCTGGAGCGGCGTCTGGGGTCCCTGAGGTTTACGTTGGCGGCAATCGGCGGGCACGTGCTGGGGATCGTGGCGACGCTCGGGTTCCTCGCGGCCGCCCGCGGCCTGATGGGGAGCTGGATCCGCGATCTGAGCGGGCACTTCTTTCTGGGGCCAAGCGCCCTGGCCTGCGCGGCCGCGATGGCTGCCACGGCTCCTCTCTCCACCCTGTGGCGGCGCCGGATCCGCGTTGTTCTCCTCGCGGTGCTGCTGCTGTTTGCGATGTACGCCGGCGGCTTCGAGGACCTGGTCCGGCTCGGGGCGGCCGCAGCGGGAGGGATGCTCGGCCCGCTGCTGCTGGGCCGCCGGCCTCGCTTCGGCAGGCCAGCGGTTTCCCGGCACGAGGCCCGGATTCTGGTGGCGCTGCTCCTGACGGTAGCGGCAGTCGGACCGGTGGTGGCGGGGCTGGCTCCGCACGCCGTCGGACCTCTCTCCGTGCTCAAGTATCTGTTCACGAACATCCAGCCGGTGGACCCCGCAGCGCTGCAGGCGTCCTGCTCCCGCCCGGCGGGCCTCAGGGACTGTGCCGCTGCCCAGCTGCAGCTGCGGGCCGGGGCGGGCGGAATTTTCATGGCCATCCTGCCGTCGTTCCTGCTGCTCCTGTTCGCTGACGGCCTGCGGCGGGGGCGGCGGTTCGCCTGGGTTGGTGCGCTCTCCATCCAAGCCGCGCTGTCCCTGCTGGCAGCCGTCACCATCGCCGGCGTGCTGCTGCCGCCGCCTCCTGGTTCAGCCGCCCGCGAGGGTGTGGGCGGGATCGAGCTGGCCGGCTACTCGCACCCGCTCAGCCTGGTACTGCCGATGCTCCTGCCCGTCTTGCTGGCGGCTCTCCTGCTGGCTGGCCGGAAACTGTTCCCGGTGCAGGCCCCGCGCGGAACATACCTCCGGCTGGCGCGCCGCGTGCTGGCTGCCCTGGTTCTGCTGAGCCTCGCGTACGTAGGCCTGGGCCTGGCTTTGGCGGACGGTTTCACGCCCGTGCCCGGACTACCCCAGCTTCTGGCCGACGTCCCGGACAGGTTCCTGCCCCTGGGCTTCCTGGTGGACCGCTCACCGGCTTTCTTCCCCGAAAGCACCGCCGCCGTCGTGCTTTACGAAAGTACCGGCGTCGTATTCTGGGCGTGGACCGGAGCACTGCTGCTCCGGACGTTCCTGCGGCCGGCCCACGGCCGGCACAGCGCGAACGAGGAACGGGCGCGGCGCATCCTCAAGCAGCACGGCGGCGGCTCGCTCTCCTGGATGACCACGTGGAGCGGGAACAGCTACTGGTTCACGGGGCAGAGCTTCATCGCATACCGCGTGCTCAGCGGGGTGGCCGTGGCGCTCGGGCCGCCCGTTGGTCCGCCCGCCGGCAGGGAAGCCGCGTTCACGGAGTTCGCCCGTCACTGCCAATTCAACGGGTGGACGCCGTGCTTCTACTTCGTGCCCGGCGAGCTCCGCGGCGTGGCCGGATCGCTGGGCTGGGGCTCGGTGCAGGTGGCGCAGGAGACCGTCCTGCGGCTTGACGAGGTGTCCTTCCGCGGCAAGAAGTTCCAGGACATCCGCACCGCGCTGAACCGGGCGGCGAAGGCAGGCGTCCGCGCCGAGTGGACCACGTTTGCCCAGGCACCCCTTGCTGTCCAGGCGCAGATCGAGGCCATCTCCGAGGAATGGGTGGCGGACAAGAAGGTCCCGGAGATGGGTTTCACGCTGGGCAGCCTGGACGAGCTGGACGACCCCGAAGTCCGCTGCCTGCTCGCGATCGATGCCGACCACACGGTTCATGCCGTGGCGTCGTGGCTGCCGGTGTACCGCAACGGATACGTGGTGGGCTGGACGCTGGACTTCATGCGGAGGCGCGGCGACGGCTTCCGCGCCAGCATAGACTTCCTCATCGCCTCCGCCGCGCTGAGCCTGCAGGACGAGGGCTGCGAATTCATGAGCCTGTCCGGTGCGCCGCTGGCGCGGGTGCCTGCTTCGTCCGTTGCTGCCTCCGCCGGCGCAAACGGCGCCCTGGACCGGATGCTCGACCGGCTCGGCGCAGCCCTGGAACCGGTGTACGGGTTCAGGTCCCTGCTGGCGTTCAAGGCAAAGTTCAAGCCGGACTACGAGCCCATGTACCTGCTGTATCCGGACGCGGCTGCCCTGCCCTCGATCGCCAACGCCATCACCCGGGCGTACCTGCCGTCGATCAACCTGGGCCAGGGCCTCACCCTGGTGCGCGGCCTCCTCACCCGCCGCTGACCCAACTGGGTGGCAGCTGAGGGCGTTCCCAGCGCTGGGAACGCCCTCAGCTGCTACCTAGTTGGGCTGCGCGAAGCCCGTGTGCTTCTCCAGCGCGTCGAGCAGCTCAGCCTGGAACGCCTCGTCGTGCACGGCCGGATGGGGTTCCCGGCGCTGCTCGTGGAACCAATAGCACCCGGACACGTGGTCTTCAGAAGATTCCCGGCTGGCCAGCCACACCTGCGTGACATGCCCCAGCTCCAGGTCATCGGGCGCGCTGCGTCCACCCATCCGGGTGGGTACCCAGCCCGGATCCACGGCGTTGCTTTCCACGTCCGGCCACCGCTCGGCCACCGCGGCCGCGAGCGCGGTGACGTACAGCTTGCTGTCCGAGTAGGCTGCCGGCCGCGTGTCCGCGTCCACCCAGTCGATGCCCCCGAGGTCAGGAGTGCCGGACCGGTGCATGCCGCTGCTGATGTACACAATGCGCCGCGGCCGGGCCATGAGCGCGGTCAGGATGTACGGCGCAACGGTGTTCACGGCAAAGATCTGGTTGCCGCTGTACACGCCGGCGTTGTGGATGACGGCGTCGAACGGGCCAAACTCGTCGGCCTGTTCCGCGACACGTGCCGTGTCGGTTAGGTCGGCCAGATCTCCGACGACGGTCCCCACAGCCTGGTCCCTGACGGCGCCGGCGTTTGCGAGGCGCGACTCGTCCCTGGCGTGCAGCACCACTTCACGGCCCTGCTGGAGCAGCGCCCGGGCAGCATTCAGGCCGAGTCCGCCGGCTGAGCCGGTGATGAATATTCTCGCCACTGTTTCACAGTAAAGGAGACACGCCGGCGTCTGGCAGGCACTGACAGGGCCTCCCTCGGCAGCCACAGTCTCAGTAGGGTGGACATGAACCAATCCCGTGCTGTCCGCCACAGTCGGGAAGAGACTTGGGGGTCCCTGTGGTTACCCCTTACAGCAGGGCCTGCCTCACGCCACGGCGATGGGGTTTAGTAGATGGAAGAAACGGCCGATCCCTTCCATCTGCGGCCCGTTCCACCAACACCGACAACTAGGAGAACCATGCCTACCGTCAACGCCTACGCCGCTCCGTCCGCCACCGAGGACCTTGTGGCCACCACCATCGAGCGCCGGAACGTCGGAACCCATGACGTCCTCATCGAAATCAAGTACGCCGGCATCTGCCATTCGGACATCCACACCGTCCGCGGCGACTGGGGCCCGCAGCAGTACCCGCTGGCACCCGGCCACGAAATTGCCGGCATCGTCACCGAGGTGGGCTCCGAGGTGACCCGCCACAAGGTTGGCGACCGCGTGGGCGTCGGCTGCATGGTCAACTCCTGCAGGGAGTGCGCCAACTGCCAGGCGGGCGAGGAACAGTACTGCCTCAAGGGAAATGTCGGCACGTACGGCGCCGTTGACCGCGACGGCACCATCACCCAGGGCGGCTACTCCACCCACGTTGTGGTCACCGAGGACTTCGTTGTCACCATCCCCGAGGGCATCGAGCTCGACGTCGCCGCTCCCCTTTTGTGCGCCGGCATCACCACCTTCTCCCCCTTGCGCCACTGGGGCGCAGGCCCCGGCAAGAAGGTCGCCGTCGTCGGCCTCGGCGGACTTGGCCACATGGCCGTCAAGCTGGCGCACGCCATGGGCGCCGAGGTCACCGTGCTGTCCCAGTCGCTCAAGAAGCAGGAAGACGGACTGCGCCTGGGCGCGGACCACTACTTCGCCACGAGCGACGCCGGCACCTTCGAGACCCTCGCCGGCAGCTTCGACCTGATCATCAACACGGTCAGCGCCTCGATTGACATCAGCTCCTACCTGCAGCTGCTGTCCCTCGACGGCACGCTGGTCAACGTCGGCGCCCCGGCCGAGCCGCTCCCGGTCAACGCGTTTGCGCTGATCGGCGGACGCCGCGCCTTCGCCGGTTCCATGATCGGCGGAATCCGCGAAACCCAGGAGATGCTCGACTTCTGCGCCGAACACGGCATCGGCGCCGAGATCGAGGTCATCCCGGCCAGCAAGATCAACGAAGCCTACGAGCGCGTCCTCGCCTCGGACGTGCGCTACCGCTTTGTGATCGACACCGCCACCTTCTAAGGCGGTAAACGCCCGACGGCGGGCCGGTCCCTCAAGGGGGCCGGCCCGCCGTCGTCCGTTCCACCCGGGGCAGCGGACAGATGACACCAATTACGAAACTTTCAGGAACATACGTGACCCAAGAACTCTCCGGCTCCGAAACACCCACTCAGACCCCGCGCGGTAGCTCAGCCGCCCGCTCCGGCGCATCCACTGCGCCGGTCCCCACCGCAAGGATCCCGCGGGCAGGCCTGCTCATCCTGGCCATGGCCGGGTTCACCGCCGTCACCACCGAACTCCTGCCGTCCGGGCTGCTCCCCCAGATCAGCCGCGACCTGGGCGTGGAGGAATCTGCCGTCGGTTCACTGACAGCCGCCTACGCCGCCGTCATCGTCATCACGGCACTGCCCCTGTCGCGCTTCCTCGGTGCACGGATGCCACGTAAAACGCTGCTGATCGTGACCGTGCTGGCCTTCGCTCTGAGCAACGTGCTGCTGGCCGCCAGCCCCAACCTGGGCCTGGCCATTGCCGCCAGGCTCCTCGGCGGCGTGGCCCACGGCCTGCTCTGGTCCAGCATGGCCCCTTATGTTGCGCGGATCGTGCCGGCGCATTCTGTTGGCAAGGCCATGGCGATCGTGTTCAGCGGCAACAGCTTCGCCCTCGCCGTCGGCGCTCCGCTCGGGACCATGATGGGGTCAGTGCTCTCGTGGCGTGCCTCTTTCCTTGTGCTGGCCGGCGTGGCAGCGCTTCTCGCCTTGCTGGCCATTAAGCTGCTGCCCCCGGCATCCGACGCCGACCGGGACTCGGCCCCGTCAATGCGCGCAGCCATGGCGCTGCCCGGGGTCATCGCTGTCGCGACCGCATGGCCGCTGCTGCTCCTGGGCCACTTCGCCCTGTTCACGTACATCGCCCCGTTCCTGGTGGCCGCGGGCCTGCCCAGCAGTGCCACCGGCATCTCGTTGTCCGTCATCGGCGTCGCCAGCCTGGTGGGGATCTGGATTGCCGGCCTCACGGCGGATGCCCGTCCCCGGGGCTCCGTCCTGGCCGCGGTGGCGTTGCTCCTGGCCAGCTTCGCCCTCCTGCCCGCGCTCGGCGGCACGTGGACCGGCGCACTCGCGCTTCTGACCCTGTGGGGCATCGCCTTCGGAGCCGCCGGTATCTACAACCAGGCGGCGATCCTCCGTGCGGGCGGGGAGCACAAGGATGCGGCCAACGGACTTGCCGTGGTGACCATCCAGCTGGGCATCGCCGTCGGCGCGGCGTACGGAGCGCTGGCCCTGAACACCGTCGGCGCGCTGCTGGTGCCGCTCGCGGCGGCCGTTCCGGTGGCGGTGGCCCTGGTGATCATCTTCGCCAGCCGCCACCATGGGTACCCGGCCGGTCCCCGCGAGGTGCGTCTGACCCGTTCACCCAAGTAACTCGCAGTTGTTGTCGTTTTGAGGGCTGAAAACGACAACAACTGCCAGCCAGTTGGGGCTTGCGTCAAACTCTTGCGCAGATCTTGTGGCTACAGTGCCCGCTTCTTGAGTCTGGTGCTACACGATCCGTTAACAGCATCGTGTGGCGTCAACGAGGAGGTCCCATGGATTCGATGCAGCGGAGCAGCCGGGCTGAGACGTTGGCCGTTAGCGCGTTCTGGCGGTGGTGGTCCGTAGCGGGAGCCGGCCTGATTACGGCAGCCGTCATGAGCGGCGCTTACGGCGACCTCCCGGAAATCATCGGCGCCATGGTGACGGCGATCCACCCCGGGCTCAACTGGGAAACCGGCCCGGGCGCCCGTTCGCGGCACCGGCTTTGTGTCTCCGGCGGCGGGGATCCGCGGCTGCGCGTCCTGGCCGAGCGGTGGCGCCGGGCGGCTCCTGCGCCCACTGGGACCTGGGAATTCGCCGCAGCCAGGGAGCCTCAACCCGGCATGGCCACCGGCACCCTCGAAGGCCTGGCGCAACCGGTGGATCTGGCGCTGGCCCGCATTGCGTTGGACTGGGACGAGCGGAGCGCACTGGCCGAACTGACGGTTTACCACCCGGCTTTCACGAGTATGAGCACCAACGACTGCCGCCAGGCGGGCCGCATGCTGGTGGACTGGCTGATCGGCGAGGACGAGGTCCAGCGCTGGGTCCGCGCCATCAACGTGGCCCGGACCGATCCCCGCGACAGCCAGCCAGCCGCCGTCGTGCCTGAATTTTTTCAGGTGGTGGCCTCCCGGAACTCGGATCCCCGCTGGACGATGCGGGAGGCCAAAACGTCCTCGGGGCATCGTGTGGTTGTCTGCGCTCAGAGGCCCTTGAGATGGATCGATCACCCGCTGCTGGACCTGCACACGGCTGTCCGGATCAGCTTCCGGCGGACCGGGAATGACGGACTGCCGGACGATGGCCTGCCGGACGGAAAGGCACTGCTCGGACTGCTCCATCTCGAGAAGGACCTGGACGCGATGCTGGGCTCGCGTGGCGAGCTGGTGGCCTCAGAGACGGGCAGCGGCCTTCGGATCCTGCACTACTACAGCGACTCCGAGGACCAGAACGGACGTGACAGCTTCGACCGCTTCGCGCGCGACCGAAAAGAAGTCCAAGTGGCCCACACGGCCGATCCGGGGTGGGCCAGGGTACGGAAATTTATCTAGGGCATTTGAGCGGCAGCCGGATCCGGGTTCTGGGGGGAATGCTCGCGGTCCGGCTGCCCTGCCCCGAGGCCTTCAACCTGGCGCGCTTTGCCTTGGGGACACGTTGATTTTGAGCGCGGGGACTTGGAAAAAGCATGGACGATGCACCGGTCGTCACGCGTCGGGCCACCAGATCTAGGGGTAGCATTCAAGCGCCAACTCCCACTTCTCTTTTGGCCGGGGCAGGACGATAATTAAGTCGATCACCGGAGCTGGGCCGGCGGCGGTGTCGCCTGTCTGAGACCGAGGCGACCCCCCCAGCCGCCGCCGTCCCTTAATTTCAGCCGCCGCCCTTCACAGTCCGCCGTCCTTTAGTATCCCCCGTCCTCGACAGGTGCGATCCTCGACAGGCGCGATGCCGCGTCCTATGGTGAGGAAATGAGCGATGTTCCAGCCGACGATGCTCCGGCGCCAGACAAGGACAAAAGCACCAGGGACGGCCTCGCCGACGCACTTTCCCCCGTGGTAGCGCCCGAGAATACGGACGAGGAACGCCTCAAGGAGCCCGGGGAAACCCGCTCCGCAGACGAGGGCGAAGCAACGGACTGATGAGCGGGGTTGTAGACCGCCTTGCGGCGGCGCTGGATGCCCACGACCTCGAGGCGGCCGCCGCACTGTTCCATCACGACTACCGCAGCAGTCAACCTGCCCACCCAGGCAGGGCCTTCATTGGCCGGGCGCAGATGCATGCGAACTGGCAGGCGATATTCGCCGGGATTCCCGACATCCACACGGAGCTGGTTGGTTCAGTGGATGACGGGAACACCACGTGGAGCGAATGGGACTGGACCGGAAACCGCGCGGACGGGCAGCGGTTCCGGGCCCGGGGAGTCATCCTCTTTGAGATCACGGGTGGCCTGATAACGGCGGGCCGGCTCTACATGGAAGAGCTCGAAAACGACGAGGAAGGCATCGAGGAAGCCGTGCACTCCATGTCCGGGCGGACGCCGGACAAACCACAGGACTGACCCGGCAGGGTTTCGACAGGCTCAGGCGTGGGTGGGCTCCTCCACCAGCGCCGTGGCGATGCTGTCCGCATCCTCCAGCGCGGCCAGGTAGCGCTCGGCGTCGAGGGCCGCCGCGCATCCGGTTCCGGCGGCGGTGATGGCCTGGCGGTAGCGGTGGTCCACGGCGTCCCCGCAGGCGAACACGCCGCTCAGGTTGGTGCACGTGGTGGGCGAATCCACCTTGATGTACCCCTCGCCGTCGAGCTCCACCTGCCCGGCCACCAGCTCGGTGCGGGGCACGTGCCCGATCGCCACGAAGAGCCCGGTGGCGGGCTGCTGCCGGGTTTCGCCGCTGCGGGTGTCCGTCAGCGTGACGCCGCTGACCTTGCCGTCCCCGTGGATTGCCGTGACGGCCGAGTTCCAGGCAAACGTGATCTTGGGGTTGTCCTTGGCGCGCTGCGCCATGATCCGGGAGGCGCGCAGCTCGCCCTTGCGGACGACGACGGTCACGGACTTTCCGAAGCGGGTCAGGAAGGTGGCCTCCTCCATCGCGGAATCGCCGCCGCCCACCACCATGATGTCCTGGTCGCGGAAGAAGAACCCGTCGCAGGTGGCGCACCAGGAGACGCCGTGGCCGCTGAATTTCTTCTCCTCGGCCAGTCCGAGTTCCTTGTACGCGGAGCCGGTGGCCAGGATGACTGCAGGGGCCTGGTACGTCTCACCGCCCCCGGTGACCACGCGCTTAAGGTGGCCTTTAAGCTGAACCTGCGTGGCGTCGTCGAACACCACCTGCGCGCCGAACTTTTCGGCCTGCTGCTGCAGGCCGTCCATCAGCTCCGGGCCCTGGACTCCGCCGGGGAAACCGGGGAAGTTCTCCACCTCGGTGGTGTTCATCAGCGCGCCGCCGGCCGTGACCGAGCCCGCCAGAACCAGCGGTTTCAGTCCAGCCCGTGCCGCGTAGATGGCCGCGGTGTAGCCGGCCGGGCCGGACCCGATGATGATGAGCTGTTCGGTGGTGACCTTGTCAGCGTTGACCTTCTCGGTGCTGGGGTCCTCGGTGCTGGCGTCCTCGGGCTTGGCGTTCTTGCTCACTGCTGGCTCCTTCTCTTCGGGCTCATTCACGGGAAGCTGTTACTGGGCGTCGACGTGGCGGGCGGGCAGCAGCTCGGTGACCAGGGCTTCGATGCGGGTGTGGATCTCGTCGCGGATGGGGCGCACGGAGTCAACACCCTTGCCGGCGGGGTCCTCCAGCACCCAGTCCTCGTAGCGCTTGCCCGGGAAGTACGGGCACTCGTCGCCGCAGCCCATGGTGATCACGACGTCGGACTCCTTGACCGCCTCGGTGGTGAGCATCTTGGGGATCTCGGCGGACATGTCGATCCCGAGCTCTGCCATGGCCTTCACGGCGGCCGGGTTCACTGCCTCCGCGGGCTGCGACCCGGCGGAACGCACCTCGATCGCGCCCTTGGACAGGCTGGTGAGGAACGCCGCAGCCATCTGGGACCGGCCGGCGTTGTGCACGCAGACGAACAGGACGGAGGGCTTCTTGGCGGGGTCAGCGGTCATGGTGTTCTCCTAGGTTGGTGGTCTGTAGGGCGGGATTGCGGAAGAAGCGCCTGCCTGCCCACAGCACCGCTTACACAAGTGCAACAAGAGCAGGCAATTCAAGCAAGGGCAGTTCAGTGAAGGCCGGTGCGGCCGTGGCGGAGTCCGGTGCCGAAACCGACGGGTTCCGGTTCGGGCACGCCGCAGGAGTCCCCGGGGGCAGCGGCGGTGGCCGGGATGCTGGTGGAGCAGACGCCTGTTTCGGGCAGTTCAAGTTCGACGGTGTCCGCGGCCTCGCTGTCCCCGGCGAGGGCAGCGGCGATGGAGCGGACCTGTTCATAACCCGTAGCCATCAGGAAGGTGGGGGCCCGGCCGTAGGACTTCATGCCGGCAAGATAGAAATCCTTCTCCGGCTGGGCCAGAAGACTGGCTCCGTGCGGCGGGACCGTGCCGCAGCTGTGGAAGTCCGGGTCGATGAGCGGGCCCAGCGCGCGGGGCGCCTCAACCGCCGGATCGAGGTCCAGCCTCAGTTCGGAAAGCATGGACAGGTCCGGGCGGAAGCCGGTGGCCGGAATGACCCTGTCGGTCTCCACGGCGCGGCCGTCCGCGGCATGCACCCGCAGCGAGGTCCCACTAATGATGTCGACGCGGTCCGTGAGGAAACCGGTGAGGAGCTGGACGGACCCGGCGTCGACGGCGGTGCGGAGCCGGGCGCCGAGCTGTCCCCTGGCGGGTAGCTGGTCGGCGTCGCCGCCGCCGTAGGCGCGGGAAGGACTGGCCGCGCGGATGGCCCACAGCACCTCGGTTCCGGGGTTGGTCCGGGCTAGGCGGGCAAGGTCCAGGACCAGGTTCGCCGCCGAGTGGCCGGATCCGACGACGAGCGTCCGCCGGCCCGCGAATCCGTCACGTTCGACGTCGGGCAAGGGCCCCGTGATCAGGCCCGCGGCGCGGGCCTCCGGTTCGCCCGTGGCCGGCAGGCCGGAGGTGCCCAGCGGCGCCGGGGTGGTCCAGGTTCCGGAGGTGTCGACAACGGCCCGTGCCAGGAGTTGCTCGATGCCGCCGTCTGCGGTGGTGACGCGGAGCAGGAAGGGCGTTTGTTCGCGGCCGACGCTGCGGCCCTTGTCCAGGTGTCGTCTGGTGATGGCGAGGACTCTCGTTCCGGTGCGGATGCGTCCGGAGAGTTCCGGAGTTGCAGCCAGGGGTTCGAGATAGTCGGAGACGATCTGCGCACCGTACGGAAGGGCGGTGGGGCGGGGCGCTTCCCAGCCGTGGCGCTCGAGCAACCGCACGGCGGCGGCGTCGAGGTTGTATCGCCACGTAGAGAAGACACGGACGTGGCCCCAGTCCCTGATGGCAGCACCCACCGCTTGGCCGGCCTCAAGCACGACCGGTTCCAAGCCGCGCTCGAGCAGGTGCACGGCGGCGGCCAGGCCCACAGGCCCGCCTCCGACCACGGCGACCGGGAGGGAATCCAGTGCTGTCATGCTGTCCTCGTTTCGTGTTTTCGTGGGGCGGTTGCGCGGCGCCTGCCCGTCGTGTTGGCGGGCAGGCGCGCGGATGTTCTGGTCTGCGGGAGCGGTCAGCAGCAGTCCTGGCCGTCCTCGCAGCACTCGTCGTCGCAGCAGCCGGTGCTCATCACTTCACCCCCTCCCTTTTGCTAGCGGGATTGGTCCTTGGCCAGCGGGTACTCGTTGCCCGCCTCAAGGTTGCCCGCCTCAAGCGCCGCCGGGGCCGGGTACAGGGCACGCACCAGAACGAATCCCATTGCGCCGCCGAGCAACTGGGCCAGGATGAAGGCGGGCGCCGACGCCGGGGCGATGCCCGCGAAGGTGTCCGTGATGGTCCGGGCAACCGTTACGGCCGGGTTGGCGAAGCTGGTGGAACTGGTGAACCAGTAGGCGGCGGTGATGTAGCCGCCGACGGCGAAGGCCACCCGGTCCGTCCGGCCCGAGCGGAGAGTACCGAACACGATGACCAGCAGCCCCGCCGTGGCGATGACTTCGCCCAGCCAGAGCCCGGCGCCGGTCCGTTCATGCGTCGAGAAGGAGACTGCGTCCAGGCCGAACATCAGGTTGGCCAGGACGGAGCCGGCCACGCCGCCCGCGAACTGGGTGGCGATCAGTGCTGCCGCGGTCCGGGTGTCCAGCACACCCAGCACCCGTTCGGCAAGGGTCACCACCGGATTGAACGACGCTGAAACCGGCTGGAGCGCCACGATCAGCGCGACCAGTGCCGCGCCCGTGGCGAGGCTGTTCTGCAAAAGCTGCAGCCCGACGTCGTCCGGTGACAGCCGTGACGCCATCACGCCGGAGCCGACGACGGCCATGACCAGAAACGCTGTCCCCGTAAACTCGGCAGCCGCGCGCCGCGCCAGCGTGCTCATTTGCTGTGGCCTCCAATCAGGGCAGCCAGGTTAGCCAGGGCGTCGGTCCGCGCCCGGTAGTACACCCACACCCCGCGCTTTTCGCGCTCGAGGAGCCCGGCGGCGTGGAGGACCTTCAGGTGGTGGCTGATGGTGGGCTGCGAGAGATCGAAGGCGCCGTTCAGGTCGCACACGCAGGCCTCGCCGCCCTCATGCGAGGCCACAAGCGACATCAGCCGCAGCCGCACCGGGTCCGCCAAAGCCTTGAGCAGCGGCGCGATGCCGTCCGCCTCGGATGCAGACAGGGGTTCCCTGGACAGCGGAGAGCAGCAGGCGACCGTCTGCACCGGGGTGAGTTCCAAATTCATAGACACACGTAAATATTTACACTCATCTATGTCTTAAGCAACAGTGCCTTTCCGGGCCTATCCAGGCCCGCGTGCTGGATGGCACGCAGGACGGGCGCTTCGGCCAACGGTTGAACAGACTGCGATCCGCTTCCCCACCTCTTCCAGTACACGGCCGGATCCCTACGCGGGGTGTTCAGCAAGTCGCGGATCGCCAAGCTCCTTCATTTGACCTGTGCGGCCGCGGCGAAAGACCGTCCGGAATTTGAAGGGCTCAGCTTCGCGCCGCACGACTTCCGAACGATCTTCGCGACTGATCTGGCCAACAACGGTCTGCCTCTCCATGTCGAGGCGGCACTGCTGGGGCACGCCAAACTGCAGACCACCAGGGGCTATGTCGCCGTGTTCGATGAGGACCTTGTCCGTCACTACCAGATGCACATTGCCGGCCGGAGGACCCTGCGGCCTTTGCGCAGGTGACTAACGCTGTGGGAAGAATTTGAGGAACACTTCGGTATACCCAAAGTTGAGCTCGGTGCCTGTGGCCGGCCCTATGGCACACCCTGCGCCCACGAGCACGCCTGCGTCCGCTGCCCAATGCTGCACGTTGAACCCCGCATGATCCTCCGGCTGGACGAACTCGAAGCCGACCTGATTGCCAGGCGGGACGAGGCGGAGAACGAAGGTTGGAAGGGCGAAATGGAAGGACTGGAACTCACTCTGGGGTATCTTCGGGACAAACGCGGCCGGGCATTGCGGCTACAAAGAAGGGTTGAAATGCACGGCGACCACTGACAAGTTCAGGTCAAGCACCTGTCCATAACTAACGATGAGCACGTGGGGCTCGTCTGTGGACCGGCTTGCGGGACGTTACGGACGCTCTATCCGGGGCACCTCTTACGACTCCTCGGCCGCTTCAGCGGTCAGGATAATGTCAGGACTATGCGTGAACTCTTGATAGTGACCCTCGGCTTGTTCTTCGTTGTCGGAGGCATAGGAACTTTCCTATGGATGCGCACGCTTGAGCGCAGGACAAGCCGGCTCGGTTGGACGGAACAACGTCAGGCGTTTGATAAACGTCGCCTGCTGCAGTTTGCCTTGTGCGTGGCGGCAGCCACGGGCATCTACTTGCTTGCGATGTATGTGTCCGGGTTGTCTCCTGGTACCGCAGAAATCAACGGATTCGGGCTGGTACTTCTTCTCGTCTCTGCGATTTGGCTTATGTTCCGCAGGGACATAGCGCGATATCAATACCAGACCGTCATGACGATGCTCAACCGCCACCGACCCGAGCAGGATGAAGCGCAACGGCAGATCAAAGCTATGGAATCCCTTGGCACTGGATTCAGTATTTTGCTCTTCTCCACCGGAATCTTGTTGCTCACCATAAGCCTGGTGTTTTCCTGACGCCGGCCCTCCAACTGTCGGATGAAGGATCCTTTTATGGTGGCGCCAAGCGACGTCGGGACGGGACGTTCTGAAGCCGTACGTCGCTTTCGCAGGAGTGAAGGCTACTTCCTCTATCCCTCGTCTGAGAGCTCCTTCGCGGTTCGCCGCAACCTGATAACTGCTAGCCCAATGACGCTTCCGGCCGCAGCCAGGAAGAAGAACAACACAAGCAGCGGACCTGACAGCCCGTTAAAAATCGGGCTCCGGCCTGTAAACGATACCGAAGCCAAAAGACCCACCATGGAAACGTAGAAGGCCGGCCCAAGTACTTTCTTGCTGCGGTCATAATTCGTCATCGAAGATCTGTGTGAACTAGCCATGAATATATTTTATCGTTTTTAGCGATCCTAAATTTGCAGGTCTGCAAATAGCGGGGAAACCGTATGAAGACTCGACAGGTTGCTTGAGCCCCTCCGCAGGCCTTCTAGTTGCAGGCGGTGACGTGGGCGCCTCATGCGGCGGCGGAAAGGGCTGAAGCCTCCGGCGTGTCCGCTCAAGGATCATTCACGGGAACGATGGACCTGGACCCTAAGCGCCGTGGTTACCGGCTCTGGATGCATGAAAGACTCACAACGTGAACGATGACTCCAAAGGCGCCCTGCACCATATTGAACTGTGGGTACCGAACCTGACACGAGCCAAAGATGAATGGGGATGGATCCTGTCCCGCTTGGGATACGAGACTTATCAGAATTGGGGAAGCGGAATCAGCTGGCGGCTGGGTCCAACTTACATAGTTGTCGAAGAGTCACCGGACTTAAGCAGCCGAGAACATCAGCGCACCGCGCCTGGCCTGAATCACTTGGCGTTCAAGGCCGGGAGCAGAGAATGTCTAGACGCTCTGACCGAAGAGAGCGCGCATCACGGCTGGAGCCCTCTGTTCATGGACAAGTACCCGCATGCTGGCGGACCCGATCACTACGCCGCTTATCTCGTAAACTCCGATGGCTTCGAACTAGAACTGGTGGCCACAGCATAGGGCTTAGGAACGCTCCGCTCGGGGTTCCCTTTGCCGGGGGCCTTAGCGTTGCACGAACCGGGCAAGATAACCTGACGGCGACAGCACGGCACCCGCTGGATGCTACTTTTGTGTTCTCCGAGGACTCGATGAAGTTTGCCTGTTGGCGTACGCCAGGACTAAAAGCGCGGAAATGACGGCCGCGCTGGCCCTCAAGACGTCTCCGATAACTTCTCCGGCCGGCAGTAGCCAAATCGCGAGTAATGACAATCCAAATGCTGCGGCAAAGACGAGAACGCAAACCAAAATCAGGCTTCGAATTGAGTCAATGCGCTTCATGAGTGTGCCGACCACATCGTCAGCACGGGTCGGACTGAAGGCAGCGGCTCGTTGTGAGAGCAGGGGCTGCCCCGCTCCGGTTCGGACTTCATTCAGCAGGTCGGTCAGCCTGGCATTGAGGTCTCGTTCTCCCCAGAAGAGCTTCTTGGTCAAGTACCACCCCAGGCGGTCGTAGGCGGAAGACATGACTCTGACACCTTCTGCGTCCGACCTGACGATCACTTCGAGCCCGACAGGAAAACGTTTGAAACTCAAAAAGGCTCCGAACAGACGGAATAGAGTGTCTGATCCCGCCCGGACTTCAATGCCGGTCTGAGTCGATGAGGCCGCAGTCCAACGGAACCCAAGTGATCGACTATGCGGCCAGACAGAAGAGTGGCGTCTTCAGCGACCGTGAAGCTGTCTTCCATTGTGTAGCTCTTCATATGACCGCCCCACATAGATTCAGTTGAGGAATGTCCTGTTGGCGCAATTCAATATCAGTATGGTCGGTGGAGTTGGAGTTGCACACTGATTAGTGCGTTGAAACTGCACTCGCTCACGATTCCATTCGGCATCCACGCAGCAACGGTCCCGCTACGGGTTCCTTTGCCGTGCGTCCCCGTGGGCTACGGGATCCGAAATGCGCGATCCGGGCCCTCAACGGGATGTGCCCTTAGCGCCCGGCAATGAGGCCGTAAATAGCGAATCCGGTTCCAATGAGAATCCAAGAAACTGCGATCAAACGTACTCTTGGGGTCTCGCGTTGCGTCCACCAAGCTATGTCCGCGCTTGAGGAGAACCATGTCCGTATGATCGCAGCCCTCCTTGCTAGAGGCCGCGATATTGCCACGACGAACATACCGGCGCCAACGAGAATCAAGCCGAACAACGTTGCTGGTGCCACCCTGCATCTCCTGACTTTTCAGGCTGCTCTCGTGGGCACCAGCGTAGCCGTCGAACAGACGTTTGTGGGCATTCCCCCCCACCCGGTCAGCTCGTCCCGTCCACTTCCCCGTTCACCCTTCCTCTTCCCCGGGGCGCATTCCGAGTACCACTTCGCCCGTCCACAGGAAAACGCCTTGTTGCTCTCAGCTGGGCGACGAAATCCATATCTCTCCACTGGTGAGAGTCCGGGTGAGGCATTCGGCGATGCGCACCGCGTCCTTTTCCCCCGAACCCGGCAAGAGTCTGATGCCAAGTTGTGAGGCCGGCAGGTCGTTGGAGACGACTGCTTTTTCGACGCTGGGGTCTTTGTCGCAGGGGCTCAGCGTGTCATATCTGGGGTGACTTGCACCGACGTTCCAGGAGCTGTCGCTGCTGAAGGTCCGACGAAACGAGTCGGACGGCGCTCCACTACATCCCGCCAGGATCAGGACTAGGACTGGTGAGCTTATTTTCAGAAGCGTGCACACGACTAGTGCATTGAGGCCGGGGGGTTCTCCACGGGCTCAGCTGCTTGAGTGGTCCTGGTGTCGAGATAGCGCATGACCAGTGCCGCGCCGATAAGGGCAGCAGAAAACGGCATACACGCCACGGTGGCGAGCAAGTACAGCTGCGTAAGGATCACAAAGAACAAGTTGGCACCGTTGAATGACACCACCCCAAAGTTCTGCAGGAAGAGGTTAGAGAAAATCATGACAAGAGCGCCAATCACCCCCACGGCAATTCCAGCGCGGAGCGTACGGGCGTACAGCGATGGTTTACGTCTCTGCTCCATTTATCCCCCATATGCCATTCGATAGTGCACGTAGGTTTAGCTAAGCACTAGGTCAGCGGAGTCACAACAGCCACGGCGTGGACTCGTTCTACACCGTGGAGTTTGCGCTAACGGGTCAGTGCATACCGCCTTCCGGGTGCTCGTTCGTGGTTCCCGTCGCGGAGGGATCAACGCTGGTCGATCCCTTCATTGATTTGCACGTTCCGTTAGTGGATCGTTTGCTCCATGAGCCGGGGGGAAGCCAATCGCGCTGTCAGTGATATGTGCCTCGTTGGTGTTGGCTGGGGTTGTCGCCGCCATGAGGTTATGGAACGTGCATCAGCAGACGTCGGACTGGGTCCTTTCACCCAAGGAAGTGCCTTCCAAAGTGCAATTTGCCGACCGCGAATACAACTGCGGTCCAGATGCGAAGCCCGCCGAGCACGATATGTCCGGCCTGAAGTCCCAAGGTACGACAGCGGGAGGAGCTGAGATTTTTGCGCAGCCACCTTCTTCTTCTGCCCGAGTCTTTATCATTGTGCGAACGGATCAGGGCACTTTCGGGTGCGATCTAATGGGCGGACCCTAGCCGACCTGATTAGATGTCGTTGTGGGTTCCTGAGGCGGGGCGGTCGGCTTTGTTGCATGCAGTTGCTGATCCCGGCGCCGGCATCAGCAACCATCGCAGTGCCTGCTGCTGTGACAATAGTTGGCGTTAGCTCGAGTGGGGACGGGCCTGTGGAAGCCGGCCTCTGGCGAAGGCGTCAACAAGCTGATCCACATCGTGCAGGCACTCGCGTGGCGCGGTCGCGTCACCTGTCTCCCAGGTCCATTCCTGGTACTCGACGTCGCCTGATACGGATACGTCATGATCGAGGTTGTCGTACCAAACCTCCATCACCTTCCCGGTATCCGCTGCTTGGGAAATCTCGGTGCGCCATCCATTAACGGTTGCGTGGCCGCCTTCCCATCCCTCATAGGAATGGGCCACAAAGATGCTGCCCTCATTCCGGGCCGCGGCGGAATGAATAGTCGCACGGAGATCGAGTAAAAATTCCGGCATGACAGGTTCGGCAAGCGCACGGCTCTTCCTAGGACGCCTGCTCATCCTTAAGACTCGGCTCGTTTATTCATGGATTCAGTTTGCCAGCAGTCCGCCCGCCCCCAAATAGCCCCTCGAATGCCGCGACAAGGGCCCGGGAACTCTTGGCGGGCCAAATAACTGAGAGCTTCAGCAGTGTCCCTTCTAGGGTTCCAGTGGACTAGACCTAGCGGACTGTGCCGCGAAAGGTTCCCCAAAAAGCGGAGGAGGCGACCTTCACTCCGGACGGATGTCAGCCCAGACGTCCCCGAGGAGCGGGCCGCCAGGCGGCTGTAGCTTGTAGTAGCGCTTCATCAGTTCCCGGATTTCTTCGTCTGTGGCCTCGACCTGATCCACAAAGCTTTCAATGGATGATGCGATGTGTTCAGCCAGCGGCGCTGTTTTGCGGGCGCCGACTCACCCGTCCGGACCGCAGCGCCGTCGCAACTTCCAGGCGCAAGGATCCGCGGCCCTGGACGTAGAGGGTCTGGTAGATCGTTTCGTGTGACACCTGCATCTCCGGATTCTCTGGATGCTCCACCTTCAGTCGGCCAGCGACCTGTTCCGGGCTGAACCGGCCGGTGAGCATCGTGGTGACCTGTTCCCGTAACGCTAACCCGTCCAACTTCCGCGGCTTCGGCCTGCGGGCACGAGCCCACGTCTGCTCCTGCGCGAGCGATGGCGAATACCTGTCGCCGACCCGATTCCTTGCGACCTCCCGGCTGATCGTCGACGGAGCCCGGCCCAGAACGGCGGTGATACGACGCACTCCATGGCCCTGGGCGAGCTGGAAGCCGATCTCTTCCCGCTCAAGCAACGACAAAAGCCCTGCACGGGGCACACTGAAATCCGGAACCGGCGATGGCAACACCTTCTGATGGTCGCTAAACCACCGGTACGCGGTCGGACGCGACACCCCGGCGCCTGTGCCGCTACGGCTACCGACAGCCCGGCATCCAGCCCTTCCCAGAACGCTAAACGAACACTCAACGGCGACCACGGTCTGCCCATCGACGACACCCCACAGCATTCAGGGTGTTGCACTCACCACCTGAACTCGCCACCCTAGGGTTTTGCGACATTCTGGAAGGACGATGGCTTAAGGACGACTCCCGTTTTGATTGCCACTTTCTACTTTCGTCGTAACGACGCCCTAACGCACCGGGCTTGGTGCAGATAAGGCTGAAGGTGAAGCACCGGGACGTCCTCGACGTAGTCTGCGCCGCTGTCACCGGACCCGTCAACCAGCCCTGGCATGAGGAAATCATCGAATCAGCCCTCAACAGATTCAGCAAGGACAAGGCGCCGTGCGGCTCACCCCCGTCGAACCGGTCGTCGTCGAGGTCTCGGCCGACGTCGCGTGGTCCGGGCAGTCCTTCCGCCACCCCCTGCGCTTCCGCAGGGTTCGTCCGGAACTGGACCCGGGCGCCGTCGGGCTCCCCGCGCACCTGCCGGTGTAGCGGCCGGTCCCAGCCCTCGCCACGGGCCGCGTTTCGTGCAACGATGCGGCATGACCACCAGCACCGGCCACATCGTCCTGCTCGGGGACTCGATCTTCGACAACAAGGCCTATGTCGACGGCGGGCCCGACGTCGTCGAGCAGCTGTGCGGCGAGCTCGCGCCCGGCTGGCATGCAACGCTGCTGGCAGTGGACGGCGACGTGATCGCCGGAGTTCGCCGGCAGCTGCTTACCCTTCCCGACGATGCCACCCATCTTGTGGTCAGCGCCGGCGGCAACGATGCTCTCGGCTTCGCCCACCTCCTTGAAGCACCGGCCCGCTCCGTGGCGGAGGCGCTGGACATGTTTGCCGACGCCCAAGAGCGCTTCGCCGCGGACTATGAGCTGATGGCCGAAGCGGTCTCAGCGACGGGGCTGCCTGCAGCGGTGTGCACCATTTACGACACGCCCTCCTCCGGGCCCTTCTACCGGCTGATCAGGACCGCCCTCACGGTCTTCAACGACTCCATCACCAGGGCCGCGTTCTCCCGGGGCCTCAGCCTCCTGGACCTCCGGCTGGTCTGCAACGACGACGGCGACTACGCGAACCCGATCGAGCCCTCCGCCCAAGGAGGTTCCAAGATCGCAAAAGCCATCACCGCCCTGACAGATCCAACCCGCCAGGTGCCGCGGTCAGCCGTCGTCGGCGGCAGCTGAGCTGGCGCCTCCACTCGCGACAGCTGGACGAAAACTCCCAGCTCCGCGAGCTTGGGAAACAAGCACTGCCGGCTGTCTCGCATCCATTGCTGGCTCCGGGCGCGGGGTCCACTATAGAGAAGAGCGGCAAGGCTCACACCGGCCGGCAGCGCCCATGGCCTGGCGGATCTAGGGGGCACCCATGGACAAGATCGGTTCTGTTTTTCCAGACCGCCGTGCTGTGCTGAAGGCAGCCGGGATCGGGGCGGCCGGTGTTGCCGCCGCACCCCTTCTGGCCGCGTGCACCGGCGTACCCACAGTGGCTACGCCATCGGGTTCGGCCTCCCTGCTCCCGGCCCCGCCGGGACAGATCGCACCGTTGCTGGACAAGCCAAAAGTCACCAATGCCCTGGCCCAACTGGACGGATTGATTCGGAATGCCATGGAACAGACCGGGCTGCCGGGAATGGCGGTGGCCGTGGTGTATCAGGACGAGGTGGTGTACTCCAAAGGCTTTGGGGTGCGGGAGGTCGGCCAACCGGAGGAGATAAGCCCCGACACGGTGTTCCAGCTGGCATCCGTGTCCAAGCCCATGGCGTCCACTGTGGTGGCAGGGGTGGTGGGGCGGCGGGTGATCGACTGGACCGACCGCGTCATTGAACACAACAAGAACTTCGCGCTCAAGAATGACTACGTCACGCGGAATGCGACCTTTGCCGATCTGCTGTCACACCGCAGCGGACTGAAAACAGGGTCGGGTGATCTGCTGGAAGACCTCGGGTTCGATCGTGCCTACATCCTCGGGCACCTCAACCAGGAGCCCCTCGACACGTTCCGGTCCAGTTACAACTACAGCAATTTCGGCTACACGGAAGGCGGCCAGGCAGCAGCCGATGCCATGAAAATGTCGTGGGAGGATCTGGCCGACGAGATTCTGTTCCGGCCGCTGGGCATGTCCGCCAGCAGCTACCGCCACTCCGCCTATGAGGAAGCGTCAAACAGGGCAACCATTCATGTCCCGCTCGGGAACAAGGTGTGGGCAGCGAAACACCGCCGCGATGCCGATTCCGAGGCCCCGGCGGGAGGCGCGAGTTCATCGGTGCAGGACCTGGCCAAATGGCTCCGGCTGCAACTCGGCAACGGCAGTTACGAAGGCAAGCCCGTCATTGATGCAGCCGCCCTCCAAACAACCCACGTTCCCCATGCGGTTTCCGGACCGGCGTCGACACCGGCCGCCCGCTCGCGTTTCTATGGGCTGGGCTGGAACGTCTCCTACGATGATCAGGCACGCGTCCAGGTCGGACACTCCGGGGCATTCAACCTCGGCGCAGCCACCGCCGTCTCCATGCTGCCTGGTGAGCAACTGGCCATCGTGGCCCTGACCAACGGAAGACCGCAGGGAATACCTGAAGCAATCACAGCCGGCTTCCTGGATACTGCGCAGCATGGATCCCCCACGGTTGACTGGCTCGCATTCACCGCGGGTGTCTTCAAACAGATTGATGAGTCCGAGAAACCCAAGGTGGATTACACCACAGCTCCGTCTGATGCTTCTCCTGCCAAGGCAAACAATGCCTACGCCGGCACTTACGGGAACTCCTACTTCGGCCCGCTTGTGGTGCTTGAGCAGGGCGGCAAACTGGCCATGAGAATGGGACCGTCCGGCCGTCCCACGACATTCCCGCTTACCCACTTTGACGGCGACACCTTCAGCTTCGAATCCATCGGCGAGAACGCCAACGGCCTGGCCGGTGCGCTGTTTGCAGCGCCAGTCCGCGGCACCTCGCCACGCGTCGTCCTGGACTTCTACGACAGGACCGGGCTCGGAACGTTCACGAGGGCGGCGAAGGGCTAGGGGCTTGGAGCGGAAAACTCCATAGGAACTAGCGAAGGGGAGCCGTCGAGTTGCGGACCACCAGCCGGGGCGTGCTGGTCACATCGGCGATGGGCGCACCGGGATCCTTGAGCCGCTCGAGGGCCACACGTCCGGCAGTTGTTCCCAGCTCCACTGCATGCAGGTCCACCGAGGTCAGGTCGATCCCGCGCAGCCGGGCCGTCCGTGAATCGTCGTAGCCCACGAGCGACAGGTCCCCGGGGATCGCCAGCCCCATCGCATACGCGGCCTCGCGGACACCCAGCGCGAACTGGTCGTTGTGCGTGAACACTGCCGTTGGCCGGTCCGGGCCGGCCAGCAGCTCCGCCGCTGCACGCTCCGCAGCCTCCTGCGTGAAGTCATCGGCCGCCACGGTCTGCGGGGCCAGGCCG
The DNA here is from genome assembly GCF_051965295.1 of Arthrobacter sp. SAFR-023. Lineage (NCBI taxonomy): Bacteria > Bacillati > Actinomycetota > Actinomycetes > Micrococcales > Micrococcaceae > Arthrobacter > Arthrobacter sp. SAFR-023. Next base: position 26,064 of record NZ_JBQCMF010000026.1, read on the forward strand.
GCGTCCCGAATCATCTGCTCGTAGGTTTCCCGGCGGACGGTATGGCCGTCAAAGGGCGGCCCGGCCATGTGCGCGATCCGCGTGTGCCCCAGCCCGAGGAGGTGTTCGACGGCGGCCCTCGCCCCGGCGCGGTCGTCAGGGTACACGCTGTCCACGCCCTCCACGCGGCGGGTGACACTCACCACCGGGATGATCTGCGCCAGTTCCCGGACCCGCTCGTCGGGATCCAGCAGCGCCGCGGCGATGATGATCCCCACCCGCGCCTCGATGAGTGAGTCCATCGCCCCCTGGTCCACGCCGCCGATGGAGCGGGAGACGCTGAGGATGAGCCGGTTGCCTGCCTGCGGCAGCGCCAGCCGCACGCCGTTGAGGACGTCGGAGTACACCTCGTTCCGGAGGTCAAGGAGGTAAAGCCCGACGGCGGTCCGGGACTTGCTGGCCAGTGCGGCGGCTGCCGCATTGTGCCGGTATCCCAGCCGCTTGGCGGCGTCGAAGATCGCCTGCCTGGTGTCCGGGCTGACGCCGGCAGCGTCGCGGAAGGCGAAGGAGACCAGCGTGCGGGAGACTCCGACTTCCCGCGCGACATCAGCCTGCGTGGCTGGCCGGTGCTGCCGCTGGATGCTCATACGGCCATCCTCCCACGGCGGGAAATACCTAAATTTCAGCAATTTGTAAGTTTGACCTTACATTTAAGCCTTTCGCGCGTTAGTCTGGGATGTGACAGCGGGCACATGTCCCGCGCAAACTTGAGACAAGGGAGTCCTTATGTCTGCAACCCAAGCCCAGCGCGACGGCGCGCATACGCCCTCGCTGCCGCCGCTCACCAACGGCCCGCACCGCAAGCGCCTCGGCATGGTCGCCACGGTGGCGACCTTCGGCGGCCTGCTGTTCGGCTACGACACGGGTGTCATCAACGGCGCACTCCGGCCCATGACCGCCGATCTCGGCCTCACCCCGATCACCGAGGGCATCGTGACCAGCTCCCTGCTGTTCGGCGCCGCCGCCGGCGCCATCGGCGGCGGCCGGCTCTCCGACAGCTGGGGCCGCCGGAAGACCATCATCCTGCTGGCCATCCTGTTCCTCGTCGGCGCCCTGTCCTGCGTGTTCGCGCCGAACTTCGAGGTCATGGTCATCGGCCGCGTCATCCTCGGCCTCGCCGTCGGCGGCGCCTCCTCAGTGGTTCCGGTGTATCTGGCGGAACTGGCCCCGTATGAGATCCGCGGCTCGCTTGCCGGCCGCAACGAACTCATGATCGTCATCGGCCAGCTCGCCGCATTCGTCGTCAACGCCATCATCGGCAACCTCTGGAGCGAATTCGGCGGTGTCTGGCGCATCATGCTCGCCGTGGCCGCGGTGCCGGCAGTTGCCCTGTTCCTCGGCATGCTCCGGATGCCCGAATCCCCCCGCTGGCTCATCTCCCAGGGCCGTAACCAGGACGCCCTGGCCGTGCTCAAGACCATCCGCTCGTCCGACCGCGCCGAAGCAGAGATGGCCGACGTCAAGCACCTCGCCGACGAGGAAAAGGAAATGAACCTCTCCGGCTGGAGCGCACTGAAGAACAAGTGGATCCTGCGCATCCTGCTTGTCGGCATCGGCCTCGGCGTGGCCCAGCAGCTGACCGGCATCAACTCGATCATGTACTACGGCCAGTCCGTGCTGGTTGAAGCCGGCTTCGACTCCGGCGCCGCCCTCATTGCCAACATCGCTCCCGGCGTCATTGCCGTCGTCGGTGGCGTCATCGCCCTGACCATGATGCAGCGGGTCAACCGCCGCACCACCCTGCTCCTCGGCTTCACGCTGACCACCATCTGCCACTTCCTCATCGGCATCGCCTCCATCGCGCTGCCCGTTGGCAACCCGGCCCGGCCCTTCGTGATCCTCTTCCTGGTGGTTGCCTTCGTCGGCTCCATGCAGACGTTCCTCAACATCGCCGTCTGGGTGATGCTCTCGGAGATCTTCCCGCTGCACATCCGCGGCTTCGCGATCGGCGTCTCCATCTTCTGCCTGTGGATCGCCAACGCGTTGCTGGGCCTGTTTTTCCCCACTCTGGTGGCATCAGTCGGCATCACCGGAACGTTCTTCATGTTCGGCGTGGTGGGCATCCTGGCCTTGATCTTTATCTACACCCAGGTGCCCGAAACCCGCGGCCGCACCCTCGAAGCACTCGAGGAGGACGTCACCACCGGCGCCATCTACCTGGTGCACAAGACCCCGGCGACGGCGGCGCACTAACAGCCCTCGTGCTGCGTCGTCCGGCGCGCTAGCCGCCCCTCAACTGACTCGCAGTTATTGTCGTTTTGAGCCCCCAAAACGACAACAACTGCGAGTCAGTTGGGCGTTTACGTGGCGGCTGGCTGGAACAGCTCGACGACATTGCCGGCCGGATCCTCCAGCAGGATCTGCTGGCCGCCCGGTCCCCTGACAATGTCGTTCCGGAACGGAACGCCCGCGGCCCGCAGCCTGTCCACCTCGGCGGCAATATCGCTCACGACCAGGTGGATCCGGTTCCATCCGCCCGGTGCCGGGACCGCACCGTCGGGCATTGGCCGGCCCGCCGAGCTGGTGGGCCCGCTCAGCAGCAGACGCAGCTGGCCGCGGGCGACGTCGGCAAAAGCCGGTGCCGCGTTCATTCGAACGGTGAATCCGAGGTGCTTCGTGTAGAAGCCGACGGCGGCGTCGACGTCGTCCACCATGTACCGGACGCTGACAAAGTCCTTAGTGCTGTTGAAGTCCTCAGGGTTGCTGGACATTTCCCTTCTCCTTTGCGAATGGACGCCCGGATCAGACGTGCTGATCCACGATGACCGGGTTCCCGTCGGGGTCCACCACGATGAAGCTGCCCGGCCCGGTTCCGTCGCCGGCCTCGGCAACGAAGGGAATGCCCTGATCCTTCAGCTGGCGTTGAAGATCCCGCACGTCGGTGAATGAGTCGAGCTGCTGCGCGTCCTGGCTCCAGCCCGGATTGAAGGTCAGGGAGTTCTTCTCGAACATGCCCTGGAAGAGTCCGAGGACGGTCTGCCCGTTCCGCAGGATCAGCCAGTTCTGGTCAATTTCGCCCCCGGACCTGGTGAATCCCAGCTTCTCGTAGAACGCCGCGGAGGCCGCGATGTCCTTGACGGCCAAGCTGAGTGAGAAAGCGCCGAGTTGCATGTGCTGCTCCAGTCTCCGGAACCCTCCGGCCCGTGAAATTCCACCGATAGTAGCTGCGGGCGGGCGTACCCTGCCCCCCAAACAGCACTATTCCAGAGCTCACCCACAAATACCCGCCCCCGTCGCAAATTCAAGGGCACGGCCTTGGGCGGCGCCGTGGAGCGCCGTGCTCTGTGAATGCCGGGCTAAAAAGCCTCGGTGTGTTCCAGCTCCGGCAGGACGACCAGCGGATCTCCTGCGAAGTGCACCCGTCGTGAAGACTGCCCGTCAATCCAGGCGAACACGACTGAACCGTCAAGGGGCGGGCGGCCGGCAGCGCCGGCACGGGCAGCGTTGCGGATCTCCGTCTCGGCCCCCGGAGTCAGCGTCCCCCAGGCTGCCGGGAGGTCGGCGTCGTGATCATTGCCAGCGTTCGCGTCCATGCACCAATAGAACCAGCTGCTCATGAGCAGTCCATGAACGTGGCCCACGTGACACGCCCCTGAACCCGCCGGCAGCCCAGCTGTGGTGCGCGGCCCGCACGCGTGGGACCATGCCTCATGGCCAACGGCAACGCTGTCCGCGAGGCAATTGAGAAGGCGCGCGAGGAGATGCTTTTCATCGGTCCGGACCACCCCTACTATCCGCTCCTGGCAGAATTGGTCACTGCCGTCGAGGAGGCTTGGCGGCAGGGGTACGATGCGCACCGAGCCGGCAGGTCCAACAGCAATCCCTACAGCTGGCGGCCATGAAGTTCAGGTTGTGCCGGGCCCGGTTCGCGAGGGGGGTGCGTCCGGACCCGGCAGTTCTGACGGTTCGGGGCTGGGTTTCCGTTCCTTCAGGACACAGCCAGTATTGCCCGCTGACATGGCGAAATAGCTGGGGCACCTTGGAAGATTCCGCGGCAGATGGCCCGGTCCCCCGTACCGCTCCAAGGAACTCCAAAGTTCTTCCAAGGACGAAGCCGCATCCTTTATGCAGGGCCGGCGGCGGTGGCCCCTGGTCCACCCTCCGGGACCTGGCTGCCTCCCCAGCCCGCCGCCGGCCCCACAACGAGATGGAGGCCCAGGTGCTGTACCTATGGGCAATGGGGCTTGCAGGATCGAAGACGCGCAGTACGCTGGCTAATTCCTATATACAAACCAGCTACTGCAGGGTAGCTTCGATAGAGGAACCCTGCGAACTCTCCGCAGGAACCCCCTCCGGCGTTGTGCACCGCCCGGAGGTGACGCCGCTATAGCCTCATGGCGGCCATCCCGCACCTGAGGAAAGAGCCTGTCATGGCCACCTCGCATTTCCAGCAGTTTCTTCAAGACGCCACCTCCCCTGCTCCCGACACCGACAGCCCGCTGGACGCGGACTGCCTTTACGGGCTCTACACAAGCTGGTGCCTGATTCAAGGAATAACACCCAAGACCGACTCGTCCTTCCGTGCAGGCATGCGGCGGTGCCGTGTCAACCTCCGAGGCACCAGGCGGAAGATGAAGGGGCGGGCCGCCGCCGACTACATCCTCGCCAGCTACCCGTACGCAGGCTGAGCATGTCGCTCAGATCGCCCGGCTTCCGCTCCGACGGCGCCGGACGGGCCCGCGTCCTGCCCGTGATGTGCGCATTCTGCGGCACCGACCGCCATCTCACCATTAGATCGGTGACGGATCTCCCGAACTGTCCCAGCGACGTCGTCATGGTGGCCTACACCTGCGGCCGGTGCCGCCGCTTCAGTGAACATCCCGCCAACGTTGCCGACTTGTCAGCGGTCCTGGGCCGGCGGGAACAGAAGGGCGACGTGCTGATCTTCGGCGGACACTACATGCACTGCGGACAGCCGATGGACAGGGCAGGGTCCGAGCTCCGCAGGCTGTCAGCTCCGCTGTCCACCGAAGACGCAGCCGACGACACCCTGGATGTCTACCTGTCCACCCGTGTGCTCAGATGTACCTGCGGTTTTCAGATGGAACTGCCCGAGTAAGCGGGATCGTACATTTGAAGGACAAACCTACCCCTGGGTAACTTTGGGTGGGGCCCCATCCTATTCCCCCATGCGGATGGTAGTCCCCGGAAAGCCCCGCACCGCCTTCACAACTGGTGCGGGGCTTTTTCGTGCCTGGGCCGTTCCTTCTTGAGGTTTCCGCCCTACACTATGCACACCTACTACAGGCCGGGGGGCACGTTGGGTTCACGGGGGCTTTGCCTGGTCATCGAGGATGACCGGGATATTCGCGATCTTGTTGCGCTGATAGTGGCGCGGCTCGGTTTTGACGTTCATGCAGTCAGCAACGGCGTTGATGGGGTCGCCGCGGCATGGGAACACCATCCCGTCCTGGTTACGGTCGATCTGAATCTCCCGGACATCGACGGCCTGGAGGTGGCGCAGCACATCCGGGCGCGCTCCGAGGCGCCCCTGCTGTTCATCACGGCACGGGCGGAGTTCGACGACGAGATGGCCGGCATGGCGTCGGGAGCCGCGGCCTACCTGGTCAAACCGTTCCGCCCCCGGCAGCTCACGGAGATGGTCAACCGGCTTTGTCCCGTGGGTCCGCTGACGGCGCACGGCCTGTAGCCGCGCGACTGACCGTAGGCTCACGGCCTGACCGGACCCGCTCCTGACCGCCACACGACAGCGGCAGCCGTCCGGCCGGCGTCGTGCTTTCCTGTCTCCGCGGCCTATATCCGCAGGTGGCACTTCGGCCCCATAATGTCCCCATACACTTCGGGGACCGAAGCGCCCGGCGATGCCGGCGAGGCGCCGCAGAGCCCCGGGTGGCCGCCCCGGCTGTCGGCGAAAGGGGCGGCGACGCGGCCCGGGGACGGACGGCCAGTCCATTCTCGGCACCGAGCAGGAGAAACCATCGCCGTCAGTGCAATGAGGAGAGAACTGTCATGCTCAAGGATTTGGATATAGCCGCTGTCCTTCCGGCGAAGGATGTGAGCCGTGCGAAAGAGTTCTACCGCGACAAGTTAGGGCTTGAGCCCATTGACGCGGCGGGCGACGACGACGTCATGTACCGCTGCGGCAACGGGACCAGGTTCCTGATTTACAAAACTGAGAACGCCGGCAGCGCCAAGAACACGCAGATGGGCTGGGTAACGGACGACGTCGAGCGGGACGTTCAGGAGTTGCGGAGCCGCGGCGTCGTTTTCGAAGAGTACGACATGCCCGGGGTGAAGACGGAAAACGGCATTGCCACGTCGGACTCTGGTAAGGCCGCATGGTTCCTGGACAGCGAAGGCAATATATTGAGCCTCTTCGAACTCCCCTAGTTTGCCTGCCGCGAGCATAGCCCGGCGGGAACCGGAAGGGGGACGGAACTGCGCTGTTCCGACCCCTTCCGTCTATTCCGCGGCCCCCTGGCGGTGGGTCCATGTGCACCTGCCCCGCGACGCTCCGGTCCCTCTGCGCCTTGGCGGAGCAGAGGGCCCCCAATGGAGAGGTTGAGGAAACTATGAATTCATCAATTCCTCAACAACGAGTCTCGTCCAGCCGGGGGGCCTGCGTCAAGGACGCAAACCTTTTGTGCGCAAACTCCCCTACGCGGCGCTTGCCGGCTCGACCGACCACCCCGAGTAAGTACGGAGGCCTCGGTCACCCTTTTCCGCGCTCCGCAACGGCTTCGCTGGAAACCTCGGCGAGCGTGAGGCTGCGTTCACGGGCCTGGGCCAGGAGTCCGAGCAGGGCCTGTTCGGAACTGCGACCGGTTCGCGCACTTACGGACCGGACCGCATCGGTGATCAGGGCGCGCCTTTCGAGAGACTCTTCCAGGACCGCCGCCGACTCGTCCGTCAGGACAGCTTCTGTAAGCCCGGGGCCCAAGCCGGAGGCGCCGCTGCCGGCGAAACCATTGACAGCGGCGACCGCCCGGGCATTCAGCACTGCATCGGCAGCGGAAATCAGCTCAGCGATTTCGGGAACGGACAGGGCGTACTGCAGCTTTCCGTCGTCCCGGCGTCCAGCCACGAGGTGTTGCGCGCGCAACTGCGCGAGTTGACCGGCCAGATGCGATGGTCTAAGCCCTGTGGCAGAACACAGGTCAGCCACGCTGGCAGGACCCGAGGCCAGCACGCTTAGCACCCTGACGCGGGCGGGATGCCCCAGCAGCTTGAACAGTTCCGCTTCAGCGGCCGCGGCCCGCTCCCCAAATTCTGCACGTTCCGTCACTGCTGCCCCAATCCGACAGAAACACACCTTTTATTAACCGATTATCCCCTCAAAGAAACCTTGCTGACGTTATCAAGTCGGCATTTTCCGGCCCGTCTCTTCTCTGCAGGAATTCGTTAACCATTCAGGGGCCGCTACCACACGCGGCGGGCGCGTATCGTGAAATAATTGTCCTAGAGAATTTTCTGACGCGGCAGTCCGCCTCACCTTGGGACGGCGCTCCGCGAATCCATCAGCAAAGGAACCGATGCCCGTGCCTGTTGCGGCAGCCACTCTTGCCAGGCCCTGATGCAGGCCAACCTGCCTCTCGCCGACGAACTGGCGGCACTCACCGCCAGGATCGCGGACCTGCTGCTGACCCACGAAACCGTCGACGAAGCGGTCTCGGCGCTGGCGCAGGCCCTGAAGGAAGCGATCCCCGGAGCCCTCGGGGCGGGTGTCAGCCTGATGGACACCCGCGGGCGCCGCACCAGCACGGCCTCCACCGATCCCGCCATTGTGCAGGCTGACCAGCTGCAGTACGACCTCAGGCAGGGGCCCTGCCTGACGGCATGGGCCCAGCAGGCGACCGTCACAGTCGGGGACGCCCGGACTGACCACCGCTGGCCCGCCTGGAGCCGCGCCATCGCCGGCCTGCCGTTGCGCTCCGTGATCAGCACCCCGCTGTCCACCCCGGAAGGCGCGATCGGGGCGCTGAAGGTGTACTCCCCTGTTCCCGACGGGCTCGACTCCAGGGCCATCCGCCTGCTCGAACTCCTGGCCCGTCCGGCTGCGCTGATGCTTGCCAACACCCAGGCCCGTGACGCCGCGCAGCGCCTGAGCGACGGGCTCATCGGCGCCCTTGGCGCCCGCGATGCCGTCGGAGTGGCCAGCGGCATCGTCATGGAGCGGCACCACATCAACCGCGACCAGGCCCTGGCCACCCTCATTAGCGCGTCCCGCCGGCGGAACGAACCACTGCACCAGCTCGCCCGGGACATCATCGACGGCGCCGAGCTGTAACCGGCCGTCACCTATGTGCCTTCTAATCGGCTGCCCGCCGGCGCAACGGCCCGCGAATGGAGTGCCGCCGTCGGCCATTACCCCAGTTCCGGAGGTTCGGCGCCGCCCCGGCCTGCTGCGGCTACAGCATTTTTCTCCCCTGCGCAATTTTGGCGCGCAGGGCAATTCCAAGGAAAATAGCCAGTCAGCACACAATGCACGTCCCGCTTACTTCAGGAGACAGAGAACCATGACTAACAACATCGCCCCGGGCACCGGGTTGAACGCCGCCCCGATCGCAGCCATGGCCGCTTTGGAAGACCTGGACCTCACGCCGCAGGGCCTGTCCGACGCCCCGGCCAACCAGCTGGACCCGGACACCCTCGTCCACCCCGGCGCCAGCTAGCCCCTCAGGTTCCGCAGAAGGTCCGGTAAGGGCCGAAGCTTTCCGGCGCTGCCAGTGCGTAACGTTCGACGCCGGGACGTTCCCGATAGGGGTCCGTCACCGCTTCCAGCAACATCCGGAGCGGCCCGAGGTCGCCATCGGTTGCAGCGTCAAGTGCCTCCTCAACGAGGTGGTTGCGGGGCACATACACCGGGTTGACCCGGTCCATCATGTCCGCGTCCGGGTTCAGTGCCCGCCAGCGTCGGATCCAGGCAGCGAAAGCTTCCGATTCACCCAACGGTTCCGGGAACACGGTCCGCACCGGCTCGCCCCCGCTGCGGGCTGCCTTTCCAAGACGCCGGAAGAACGAGGTGTAGTCGGCGCTTTCCTTTTGGAGCAGTGCGAGCAGTTCGTCAATCAGGGGCGATGCCACGTCGTCGCCGGTACCTTCTTCCAGCCCGAGCTTGGCCTTCATGCCTGCGAGCCAGGCCGCGCTGTACTGTGGCCGGAAGGCGCCCAGCGACTCGGTGGCCAGCGCGACGGCACGGTCCTCGTCGTCGTCAAACAGCGGAAGCAACGCCTCGGCCAGGCGCGTCAGGTTCCATTCCGCTATCAGCGGCTGGTTAGCGTAGGCGTAACGCCCGTTCTCGTCGATCGAACTGTAGACGGTGGCGGGGTCGAACGCGTCCATGAAGGCGCATGGACCGTAGTCGATGGTCTCACCCGAGATGGCCATGTTGTCCGTGTTCATGACGCCGTGGATGAAGCCCACCAGCATCCATTGGGCCACCAGCGAAGCCTGGGCGCCGATCACCGCGTCGAACAGGGCAAGATAGGTGTTCTCCGCTTCGGCCGCACCGGGATAGTGGCGGGCGATCGCATGGTCGGCAAGGCGGCGCAGGAGCCCCTCGTCGCCGGCGACCCTGGCGTACTGGAAACTGCCCACGCGCAGATGGCTGCTGGCCACTCGCGTGAGCACGGCCCCCGGCAACTCAGTCTCCCGCTGGACGGAACGCGCGGTGGCTACGACGGCGAGGGAGCGGGTGGTGGGGATGCCCAGGGCGTGCATCGCCTCGCTGACGATGTATTCACGCAGCATTGGCCCCACGACAGCAAAGCCGTCACCGCCGCGCGCGAACGGCGTACGGCCAGAGCCTTTCAGGTGGATGTCGCGGAGGCGGCCTGCGGCGTCGGAAACCTCACCGAGCAGGAGGGCGCGGCCGTCACCCAGCCTCGGCGCAAACCAGCCGAACTGGTGGCCGGAGTAGGCCTGCGCAACTGGAGTGGCGCCGTCGGGCACTGCATTGCCGATCAGCAGCGGAAGGCCTTCCGGGCTCCTCAGGAAGGCCGGATCAAAGCCCAACTCGGCGGCCAGCGGCTCGTTCAGCACCAGCAACTGCGGGGCAGGGACCTCCTCCGCCTTCCAAGGAATGGCCATTTCGGCGAGCTCCGTGGCGAAGCGGCTTTCAAAGGTGACGGTTGATGGGGCTGCTTTCATTCATTCCTCAAAGTGGGTGGATACGGTGGCATGCCCAGAGACGGAGGCGGTGATGGACGCGGCGATATCCCGCAGTTTAGTGTTCCTTAGACTTGAGGCTGTCTTCAGAATCCGCAGGGCCGCTTCCTGACTGCATCTGTTCTGGGCCATAACCACACCCGTGGCGATGTCAATGGTGGTGCGTGACTGCATCGCGGCCGTGAGATCGTTCCGGGCATCGGTTAGGCGCGCTATGCGAAGGGCAAGCTTGAGAGTCGTGGAAGCCTGGCGGGCGAAGTCCTCCGCGCCGTCGATGTCCGGCCCGGAGAATCCGTGCGGCCGCGTCGAAAAGAGGTTCAACGCCGCGCGAGTTTCGCCTTCCAGTTCCAACGGGACGGCGAGGATGGATCCCACGCCGTGCCGCGCGACTGCCGCAATGTAGTCAGTCCAGCGGGATTCGTCAGCCGCGTCCGGGACATGCATTGTCAGCAGCGCCTGCATGGCCGCCAGACAGGGCCCCTCCCCGAACTGGAGCTGGATCTCGTCCAGCATCCGCGCGCGGGCATCACTGCTGGCGACCGTGGCCGACTTCTTCTTTCGCATCAGCGTGAACGCGCATACCACGTCATTACCGGAAGCAGAGAAGTAGGCTCCGGAGAAACGGGCCAGCTCGTTCAGGAACTCTCCGACGTCAACACTTTCCAGAACCAGTTCCTGAAGCCGTCCGGCAACGTCCGCCCGGTCCTGCCTGGGTGCCTCGGTGACCACAATAGCCTCCATTCGACAAGCTCCCGGAACTCCTCCCCTGCCTGGAAACCCTGTTTCTAAGAAGGGCGATTCTTCCGGCTTCCATTGCCAGATTACATCCGATCAGGACCCGCGGGGTCTGGACAGTCCGCTCAGAACCGGCGCGTCGGCGTCCGACGACGGCGCCCCGTCATGGACTCTGCCACACCGATCAAAGCGACGGCGGCGATGACGGCGACGATGAACCCGAGGACATTCAGTTCGAAGATGTCGCCGGTACCGAGCAGGCTGGCAACGGCCCCGCCAATGACGGAACCGGCCAGACCCAGGAGCAGCGTTGCAACAATGCCCAGGTTCTGCCTGCCGGGCTTGATGAGTCGGGCAAGGGCTCCGATAACGAGCCCGGCGATGATGAATCCAATCATGGTCAACAGCCTTTCTGCTGGTATCCAACAATTTTGGACTGATGTAGGAAGTCTACTTACTATTCGATGGTAACCATGCTTACTATTACGGAGTGCTGGTTCATCAGCAGCAGCTAACCCTCAAAGGAAAGAGAGCAATGATGACCGAGAACCCATACGGCACCGGCCCGGGCGCAACAGGCTACCCGGACACCACCGGCGCGGAAACCACTGGATTCGGCACCGGAGCGGGCACTACCGGATACCCAGAGACCACTGAGTACCCGGGTACGGCCGGAACAGGCACCACCGGCTACCAGGACGACACTTCGAAGAAGGACGTGGCGAAGGAAGAGGCCGCCAATGTGGCAGGCCAGGCCGCCGGCGCTGCCCAGAACGTCGCCGAGACGGCCAAGACCGAGGCGAAGAACGTCGCGTACGAAGCCAAGAACAGCGCCAAGGACCTGCTGCACCAGGCGAAGTCGGACCTGACCAGCCAGGCCGGCACCCAGCAGACGAAGGCCGCCGAAGGTATCCGCACCATCTCCTCGCAGCTGCGCACCATGGCCGACGCGCCTGACCAGCAGGGCGTGGCCTCGGACCTGATCCGGCAGGCCGCGGACCGCTCCGAGTCGGTCGCGTCCTGGCTGGACAACCGCGACCCGGGCTCACTGCTGGACGAAGTGAAGTCCTTCGCCCGCCAGCGCCCCGGCACCTTCCTGCTCCTCGCGGCAGGCGCGGGCATGCTCGCCGGACGCCTGGGCCGCAGCCTGCAGGCAGGCGCCCCCGAGACGGGAACCGCAGCTGGCGCCGGATACACAGCCACAGTTCCGCAGTACCCCGCCCAGCCGCCGGTCACCGAAAGCACCCTGAGCGCTGTTCCCGGTGCGCCCCTCTACGACGCACCGCAGGCAACCCCCACCACCTACGCAGAGACCGTATACGGCGAACCCGCCCGCCCCGGCTTTGACGCACCCGGTTCGGCAGGGGTTCCGCTGCGCGATCCCGAGGACCCGTATACCGAGGGTGGGGGGCGTCCCCTGTGAGCAGCCAGATACCCGATACCCCGCAGACGGCTGCGCACGCGAAGGCCGATACCACCTCCCTTGGTGACCTCCTGGGCGATGTCACCCGGGACCTGTCCACCCTTATGCGGCAGGAAATCGAACTCGCCAAAGCCGAACTGAAACAGTCCGGCACCCGCGCCGGCAAGGGCGGCGGCATGCTCGCCGGCGCCGGCGTCGCCGGGCACTTCGTGCTCCT
>NZ_JBQCMF010000027.1:0-38152 GCF_051965295.1 Arthrobacter sp. SAFR-023
AAGAAGCAAAGAACGTAGTCCTACTCGGCCCGCCGGGCACCGGGAAAACCCATCTGGCCGTCGGGATCGGAATCCGGACCGCACGCGCCGGGCATCGCGCCCTGTTCGACACAGCGACCGGGTGGGTATCGAGACTGGCCGAAGGCTCCAGAGGGCTCTCCCAGCCAAGAACTGCGCGTGGCCGTCGATTGAGCTGATCAGCGACTGTGGCTAGGTGTTCGGGTGTGGACGGCTAGATCCCTTCCTTTTGGAAAGTACTGCCGGAGAAGGCCGTTAGAGTTCTCATTTGATCCGCGTTGCCAGGGCCTGGCGGGATCGCAGATTTGAGGCCGGTATTGATTGTCTCAAACTCGACCGGCGTTAGCCGCCCGAGCCGCCGCTGACGGCGTTTCCGATGGTAGGTTTTCTCGATCCACGTCACAATGGCCAGGCGAAGACCGGCCCTGGTGGACCATCGCTGGCGATCCAGTACGTTCTTCTGCAGGAGTGAGAAGAACGACTCCATGGCGGCATTATCGGCACACGCGCCCACCCGACCCATCGATCCTTTCAGCCCGTTGCCCTTCAGCGTCCGTACGAAGGCGTTGGAGCGGAATTGGGAACCCCGGTCGCTGTGCACCACGGTTCCTGCCGGCTCCCTGAGTGCTATCGCGTTGTGGAGGGCCGAGACGGCCAGGGACGCTTTCATCCGGGAATCGATGGAGTAGCCGACGATCCGGTTGGAGTAGACGTCCTTGATGGCGCACAGGTAGAGCTTGCCCTCGTCGGTCCGGTGTTCGGTGATGTCCGTGAGCCACAGCTGATCTGATGCCGCCGCGGTGAAGTCCCGGCGGACGTGGTCATCGTGCACGGGCGGGCCGGACTTGCGGGTCAGGCCGCGCTTCTTGGCGAACACGGACCAGATCCGTTGGCTGCTGCACAGCCGCGCCACCCGGTTCTCTCCGGCGCTGAACCCCTGGTCTTCGAGTTCGTCGGCGATGAACCGGTACCCGAACGCCGGATCGTCCCGGTGGACGTCCAGGGCCGCGTTGATCAGGTGGGCATCAGACCAGTCACGCTCCGTGACCGGCGCTGCCCTCCACGCGTAGAAGGCCTGTTTGGAGAAGCCCAGTATCCGGCAGGCCACCGCGACGGGGATCCCGTCCGCGGCAAGGTCAAGGACCAGCGGGAACTTCATTTTGGGGGCAGCTCCCGGGCGAAGAACGCCGCTGCCCGGCGCAGGATCTCGTTCTCCTGCTCCAGCAGCCGGATCCGCTTCCTGGCATCCCTGAGCTCTGCGGCTTCATTCTCCGTCACACCGGGACGGGCGCCGTCCTCGATGTCGGCTTTCTTGAGCCAGTTGTGCAGGGTTGCTTCGGAAATCCCGAAGTCTTTGGCAATCTGCGAGATCGGGGCTTCGTGCTTCCGTGCCACGGCGACCACGTCACGGCGGAACTCAGCGGGGAAAGGCTTCGGCATGTGAACATCCTTGCTGCAAGGAACGAATCCTCACAAGTCAGGAGTCAAGCAAACCCGGGGCAGTCCCGTCCGTTTGATGTTTTTGATGGCGGTGTTGTTGGCCTCGACCTTGCCTGTAGTGGCGCCGGTAATGATCAGCACCTCAATCTCTTTCCACCACCGGCAGACAGTGCGGTAGAGCCTGTTCGACTCCGGCCGTGCGGCAGCCTTGACCAGTTTCTCGAGTTCGGCTTTCGCAGCCGCGGCGTCCTCCAGAGAGCCGGTGCGCAGCAGGGCCCTGAGCTGTTCCTTGACCTTCCAGACGGCCTGGAGGGTGCCGGTAGGATCGTCGGCTGCGAAGACTTCTTCCAGCCTGTGTGCCGCCCTCCCGGTGAGTGCGTCCCCGCCGCGCAGGAGGAGCATCCGGTGGGCCCAGGCCTTGTCGACGGCTCTGCCGCGGCGGCCCTTGACCTGCTGTGAGAGATTTTGCCGGGTCTCGGTCATGGCCTGGTTCGCCAGGGAGATCAGGTGGAAGTGATCGACAGCGACAGCGGTGCGGGGAAGCCACATCCGCAACGCCTTGCGGAAGGCCGCCGACGGGTCGATCGCGACGACCTGCACGGCCAGCCGCCAGTGAAGCGGGCGCGCGAACAGCCAGTCCCCGACGCCCTTGTGGTCCCGGCCGTCGACGACGCCCAGGACCTGGCCGGAGTCCAGGTCCACGATGGTTGTCATCCACGGCTCGAACCGTGTCCAGGTCCTTGATTCCGGGTCCTGGAAGTAGCGCACCGAGCGGAACCGGTGCTCGTCGATGCCCAGCATCCGGGGGGTGAGTTTGTCCACGTCGGGCAGCCGCAGCAGGCAGGCCTCGTTCAGCGCCGCCCGGACCATCCACCAGGACACGGCGAAGCCGGCAGCCGTTTCCGATACGGCCCTGCCCGAGCGGATGACCGCATCCACCAACTGGTCCCGGAGCCGGCTGGTAGAGCGGGCGCGGCGCGGGACCTGTGGCGTGGATTCGAAGAACGACAACCTGTCGCAAGCTGGTTCTTCGCAGTACCAGCGGTACTTGGACCAGAGCACATCCACGGGCCCGGCGACAGGAATATCGCGGAGCCGCTGGAAGCGCCGCTCCTTGCGCCGGGAAGCGATGACGCCGCAGCTCGGGCAGCCCGGTGGCTGGTCCGTTTCGATGATGACCTGCCGTCTGCCAGCAGTGACGGTGGTGGAAATGACGCGGTAGTCGGGCAGGTTGAAAAGGATGGTGGCAGCGTCGGCTGCGACCCCGGTAGGCTCGTGCAAGGCTCGTGGTCCTGTTCCAGGTTGAATGCTTAGACACACTCATCCCAACAGGGCCACGGGCCCCTTTGTCTTCAACGACACGAACTCAAATCCCCATCAACCACCAAGAGCCAGTTATTCATGCCAGGGTCTCTTTTGGGTATTGGTTTGCTTGGTCGCAACCAATTCAAAGAGGCCCTGACCTCATTCCCGCCGCACCACGCCGCACCGAAAGCGTCCTACACCGCGGCGGCACTTTCAGACCGCCCTAACCATGCTCATCTGCGAAGGCCCGCGCGAACTGACGTCGCAGTCAACTTGCCGAAGAGCAAAGTGTCCAATGACGTCAGTCAAGGCTGGTCAGATAGGAGCGAAGGTGACTCCCACTAGTGGCGGGGGAAAATCTAGCCAACCAACCCTCGAGTTGCTGGTCCGAAATTTGGATTAGTGCAGCTTTTTTAATTGCCTCCGCATAGTCCGCCGGGCCGTCTCCTGAAGCGAACTCACCGGTGATTCCAGGAACTATCGCGTCAGCCGAGCCCAAGCAACGAGACGAAGCTACGCTTGGAAGACCCACAGCGGCGGCCTCCACTAGGACGTTCCCGAACCCCTCAGCCAATGAAGTCAATACGACGACGCCCGTTCGAGGGCATTCAGCGAACCAGTTTTCAACCCAGCCGTGGAATTCGACCTTGACGCCCAGGGTGTCAGCTGTTCGCTGTATAATCTCGCGGAGAGGGCCATCTCCGTAAAAGTGCAGGACAACCTGATGCCCTTCATCTACTAGGTGACGCGCGGCCTCCAATGCGATTTGGGGCCGCTTCTGCTCCACCAAGCGAGCGGGGACGATAATGTTCAGAGGACCGGTTGCAGCCTCCTCCAGCAGCGCCGCTTCACTAATTGCACCGGACCCTTCCAGCCTGCTCGCCCACTCCAACACCTTGGCAGTCGACGGATTTGGAACAACACGCATCTTATGAGCTGGAATTCTGTAGAGCGCCCCTGCTTCAGCAGCCACCGGGTGTGAGATTGCTATGTACCCGTCAACAAGAGGGTACAACAGCTTGGAGATGAGCCTGGTCACCGCCACGCTTTTACCATGAACATGTGGAAACGGAACTTCAACATTGCGACCGCTAATGAGTACCCGAGGACGTTTCCCGATACGGGGTAAAACCCCTAAAATCGCCAGCAAATTGAAGTAGGGCAGGAGACCGATAACGAAGTCAAAGCGCTCCTTGCGAACCAGGCGCCGCATCTCGCGGACATGCGCTACGGGATTGCCTCCGGAGAATTCAACAACATTGACACCGCTGGGTGCGACATCAGTGGTCTTAGAATGCGTAACTACAAGTGTTACAATATCGCCTACCGAGGTCAACCATTTGGACCATTCCTTGGCGACGAATTCAGCGCCGCCACCGCTCAGACTAGGTATTACAATACAAATTTTCAACTCGAACTTCCAGTTCCATTAATAGCACCAGAGGCGCAACAAGTATTTAGAAGACTGAACGCCTAGGAACTAGCGCCATCGCTAGCCGAAAGGTTAGGTTCAGTATCCCGGTCACGATAATTCGGAAACCACATTGGCATTACCGTGGAAGAGTCACGGAGGGCAATCGTCTTCGCTGGCGCGCCCGCAACAGTCACTCCGGCGGGGACACTCTTGTTAACAACAGAGTTGGCTCCGATCACCACACCGTCACCGATAGTAATATCGCCATAAATGACAGCACCTGGCCCGATGTACACAAAATCTCCAATGACGGGAACTCCGCCGTTTGCAACACCGATGTTGGTCGCGGAATGAATTCGACAGAATCTGCCTATCTTGGCCCGCGAGTTTACTACGATACTTCCGTAATGGGCAATGGATAGGCCGGGACCAGCTACACCTGGAGGGAATGAGAGACCAGTCCGAACTGAAAGCCGTTGGAGTCTGAATTTAGCCATTAATGCAAACAGCCGCGAAGCGGCTCCATCCTTGGCGTTCCAGTACTCCACCCGCCTCAACAACCGTTGATAGTAGACCTCGGGCTTCCTGAACGCTGACAAGAACGTCCAGCGTTTCATGTCGTGAGCAGCAAGATCCGTTCGTAGAAGCTCTTGGTATTCCTGCAAATTCATTGTAACTCCCGTGTGATTAAATCCACCGCCGCGTCTTGTGGCTAACTGGTGCGGATAGCGTCGATTCCGGTCCGGCGCTTAAATCTTGCGCTCGCCCAGGCACGCGCTGTCCAGTAGGTCCCCAAGGCCTCCGTGTACAGCTTGTCAGCAACTGGTGAACCCAACACTTGGACACCGTTGGCAGCCCTTATTTTGGCGTAGCGTCTTGCAACCTGGCGGAGCGACCCCTGCGAATGAGCACCCCCCACCAGAAAATCCGTGAGAGTGCGGGACCACACGGCGGGCGCCTCAAGAAGCGCTGCCCTAACTCCGAGCTCCTGATCCGCTGACCATCCGAACTCAGGACGAAATCCCCCAAGTTCTGTGAGAATTTCGCGACTCATGAACGTGGAAGGATGAGGTACATATGAACGTCCGAGTTGCACTGCCCTGGCATCGAAAGGTTCGAGATGAAATTGACTCAATACGTTTCGTTCCGCGCTGATGTAATTGATAGCGCCGTAGCCCCATTTCCACAAACCCGCGGACCACTCTTTGGCAACGAACTCGACGACGTCAGGCTGAGTAAAGGTATCCCCCCCGTTGAGGAAAACAACGATGTCACCCTTGGCCTTGCGTAGGCCCTTGTTCATTGCATCATAAAGCCCATCGTCTGGCTCACTTACAAGAGTGACGGAATAGGCAGGATTATATGAATCCAGCCATCTAGGCGTCCCATCCGCAGAACCACCATCGATTACAACGTGCTCAATGTTCGAGTAGCTTTGATCTGAAATATTCTGAGCGGTTAGTTTTAATCCATCGAGATTATTCCAAACGACAGTGACTATTGAAACCAGCGGCTTAGGCCTACATGGCGCCATCATTTCCCCCAATATCTTTGTTAGGTGTGAATTTCCCACGGCCCTGAGATGAATCCTTCGCTTGAGGTATGATCATTTCCGGAAGAAAAGCATTCTCCGCTATGCGTTGAATCCCATCCTTATAGGACAATCCAAAGATATCGTCCTCGGCAGGCCATCCTGAAACCCTGTTCATCAACGCATCGAAGCTCGTAAGCACCCTTGCTGGATTTCCTGCAACGACAGAGCCTGAAGGGACGGACTTCGTGACAACTGATCCGGCGCCAATGACACATCGGTCACCTATCTGGACACCAGGCATAATGATCGAACCGATGCCCACGAATACGTCGTCCCCGATAGACACCTTTGCGTAGCGAAACCGCCGTCCGCGAGAATCTCTATGTAACCAACCTGTCCCGTCATGAGTCAGGATTCGCACACCGCTGCTGACTGTCACCCTGTCGCCGATGGATATCAGCCAAGGCTCCGAGCCAAGGAGATGGCTTAGGATTCTACAGCCTTCGCCGACCTGGGCTCCCAGCCAGCGGGCGGCCACATCGCCACCTTTGCGTTGAATGAGGAATCGTAAGATCACTGCATTCAGTAAGGAACGCACTCGATTGTCTACCCTTCATATTTGGGATCTTGTACTCGACTGTAAGGATCATCTACTTATGTAGGAAATTTTTCCGGACCACTACCGAAGCGAACTCAAAATTTCCAACCAAGTATCGCTTCCACAATCGTTTCGGCTCAGTCGCAAGACGATATAGCCATTCAAATCCACTATTCTGGATCCATTTTGGCGCCTCACGGGCCGTGCCGGCAGTGAAATCGAATGCAGCACCTACGCCAACGCAGTGCCGGCCAGTCAATCTGGCCAACTCTGTGGTTAGAAAATCTTGCTTGGGAGTCCCAAGGCCAACCCAAACGATGTCGGCGCCTGAGTTATTGATCCGGTCCGCACAGTCAGAAATAAATGAGTCGCTCAAGGGCGCAAAAGGGGGCGCGTAGGTTCCCGCACTACTGACTCCTGGAAACTTCAGCTCTACGTTCGCTTGAAGACGCGCCAGAGTTTCCGGCGTCGTTCCAAGGAAGAAGTGGCTAAAATGGTGTTCACGGCCCCTATCCAGCGACTGTTCAAAAAAACTTGGTCCACGGACTCTGCCGACTCGGCCGGTAGGGAGGCCTTGACTCCTTGAGATGCCTCGCATTACGAGGGCAACAGGCATACCGTCGGGGAAATTCACTCCATGCTCGGTCATCAGCCGCCGGTATTCCTCGTGCGAGTTGGTTAATGCGATGCAATACGCATTCGCAAGGCGGACCGAAAGCCCTACACGCTTATCAAGCACGCGACGGGCTAGCCAATCAACGGCCCCATGCAGATCCAAAGCGCGAAACGGCACTCCCCCAACGGCAATGATAGTTTCACGGCCCAATGAAATATTCGATGATTCATTACTTTCGCCAAGCAACTCCGGCACTCCTACCCCCATCCTGATTTTGAGTGCGTTCTGAAACCTGCACGGACGGAAGACCAGAGTATGCTCGCTGCGATCGCCTTGAGTTCCTGGTCTCTTCACATGCGCCGCGAGGCTAGTCACCGGCCGATGGCTCAGACGTTTTGTCAAGACTACCAACTCCGCCAGCCAGCTTCGGTAGCAGAGCTGGCTGTCGCCCGGCTGACATGGTTCAGTAAACGTAGAAGTGGACAGCTATGATGTCTCCGTATCAAGTCCGGCATCGTCGCGCGGCCTAAGGGCAGCGCGACTATTTTTCTTTTCGCATCTTGGGGGCAATATGACTAAGCGCGCTCTAATCACGGGTATCACAGGACAGGATGGCTCGTATCTCGCAGAGTTGCTGTTGAGCAAGGGCTATGAAGTCCACGGCCTTATACGCCGAGCATCCACATTCAATACCGCTCGTGTTGACCACCTATACGTGGATCCGCACGATCCGAAGGCAAAACTTTTCCTGCACTACGGCGACCTCAGTGACGGGGCACGCTTGGTCACTCTGCTGGCCGAGATTAAGCCCGACGAGGTTTACAACCTAGCCGCGCAGTCCCATGTGCGAGTATCGTTCGACGAGCCGGAACACACAGGCGACACGACCGGTGTTGGAACCATTCGTCTGCTCGAGGCCGTTCGCATGTCGGGCATTCAGACGAAGTTTTACCAAGCTTCGTCTTCCGAGATGTTTGGAGCCACTCCTCCTCCGCAAAACGAGGACACCCCGTTCTACCCCCGTTCCCCCTATGGCGCGGCAAAGGTGTATAGCTACTGGATCACCAAGAACTATCGCGAGGCCTACGGAATGTTTGCGGTCAACGGGATACTCTTCAACCACGAGTCGCCGCGTAGAGGCGAAACGTTCGTGACCCGCAAAATCACTCGTGCCGTAGCTGCCATCAAGGCGGGCAAGCAGGATCTGCTCTACATGGGGAATCTGGATGCAGTCCGTGACTGGGGGTACGCCGCTGAGTATGTCGAAGGTATGTGGCGGATGCTCCAGGCTGATGAGCCCGAAGACTTTGTTCTTGCCACTGGTGGAAACTACACGGTCCGCGACTTCCTCCAAATAGCTTTTGAGCATGCAGGGTTGAACTGGGAAGACCATGTCCGTTTCGATGAACGATACCTTCGTCCGACTGAGGTCGACGCGCTCGTAGGCGATGCCTCCAAGGCTCAGGAGAAGCTCGGATGGAAGGCCTCTGTCCACACGCCCGAGCTTGCTCGCATTATGGTCGACGCAGATATCGAAGCCTTGAAGCACGCAGGAAATCACTGGATCGACACCGTTCGCCTCGACAGTTGGAAAAACTGATGGCTGAAGTCAATTTCACACCGGGGCCACTTGATAGGGACGCAACGTTCTATGTTGCTGGACATCGGGGCCTCGTAGGGTCGGCTGTCTTGCGTACACTGCAGGGCGCAGGGTTCACGAACTTGCTGGGACGCACCTCGGCTGAACTCGACTTGAAGAACCGCTCAGACGTATTCTCATTTTTCGCAGAAACCAAGCCGCGTTATGTCGTTTTGGCTGCGGCCAAGGTTGGGGGCATCCTCGCCAACAACACATACCCCGTTGACTTTCTGAGCGATAACCTTCGGATTCAAGTGAATGTCCTAGACGCTGCGCGTGAGCACGGCGTCGAACGCCTCCTCTTCCTTGGTTCGTCGTGCATCTACCCTAAATTCGCTGAGCAGCCGATCCGCGAGGACTCGCTCCTAACAGGCCATCTAGAACCGACTAATGATGCGTACGCAGTCGCCAAGATCGCTGGCATCATGCAGGTTCAAGCGGTCCGTAAGCAATATGGCTTACCTTGGATTTCCGCGATGCCAACCAACCTTTACGGCCCCGGTGACAATTTCTCCCCAGAGGGATCACACGTCCTTCCCGCGCTTATTCGCCGGTACGACGAAGCTGCCAAGGCGGGATTAAAGTCGGTAACCAACTGGGGAACAGGGTCGCCGCGCCGCGAGTTCCTGCACGTAGACGACATGGCTGCTGCCTGCCTACATTTGATGGAAAACTACGATGGACCCTCCCAGGTTAATGTAGGAACTGGGTCGGACGTCACCATCAAGAAGCTTGCCACTGTTGTTGCCGAGGCCGTGGGCTACCAGGGTGACATCGAATGGGATGCTTCGAAGCCCGATGGAACGCCACGTAAACTTCTCGACGTCTCTCGGCTGGCAAAGTCGGGGTGGGCCGCGTCCATTGGGCTCGAAGATGGTGTCCGATCAACCGTTGATTGGTACCGCGATAACCTCGCGTCAATTCGTAACTAAGGATCCTTCGGTCTGGTAGGTTCAGCAGGGGCTGTGAATGGGGGATCTTGATGCCTGCGGGCACTGATTGGCGGAGACGTTCGTCCCGCCTCCTGGGTGTTGTCGATGCTTTCGTCGTCATTTGGGCTGTAGCTGGAGCATTCATTGTCCGGTTCGGCTTGGAGCCGGACTTTGTGGTGGCCGGGCAGGAATTCACTTACGCCTGGCTTTCGGTTGCTTTGGCCACCGTATGGTGGCTAATGCTCGGAGCCTGGAACAGCCGACAAAGCCGAGTTCTAGGGGCAGGTCCAGACGAATACAAACGCGTTGCCGCGGCTTCGCTTTGGTTGTTCGGAATAATTGCCATTGTTTCCTACGTTCTTCGGGTTGACACGGCACGGGGCTATGTCGGCGTAGCTTTGCCCGTTGGGTTGCTTGGCCTGCTCATGGGTCGGTGGCTCATCCGGCAGCATCTCAACATCAACCGCCAACGCGGCGACAGCATGTCACATCTGCTACTCCTAGGTGGACCGAGTGCGGTGGCGCATCTCGCGGCCTCATTACACAGGGTTAAGCATGCGGGCTATCTTCCGATAGCTGCCTACGTCCCTGGCGCGGCGGAATTCTTCAAGGTGGAGCCGGAGTCCGGGTTGCCAGTGTTGGGCAACAAGCCTGATGCCGGGGCGATCATAAGTGCGATCGAAGCTTGCGGCGCCGACGCCGTTGCGGTCTCTGCAGGTGTGCAATTGCACCCGCAGACACTGCGGCACTTGGGGTGGGAATTGGCTTCACGCAACGTTGGGCTGATCATGGCGCCGGCGCTGACGGATGTCGCCGGGCCGCGGATACACACCCAGCAAGTTGCTGGGCTTCCGCTTATTCACGTCACGACACCGACGTTAGAAGGCGGACAGCGCGTGGCCAAGCGAATGTTTGATGTGATCGCCTCGGGACTTCTCATCATTGCCGCATCTCCGGTCATGGCCGTCATAGCGATCTTGATTAAGATGGACAGCCGCGGCCCAGTGCTATTTCGGCAAGACCGTGTAGGCATCGAAGGCAGGCATTTCGGGATGCTGAAATTCCGTTCCATGGTGGTAGATGCCGAAGAGCGCCTAACGGAACTGGCTCACCATAATGAAGGCAATGGGGTGCTCTTCAAAATCAAGAACGATCCGAGGGTGACGCAGATTGGTAGATTCATCCGCAAGTACAGCTTGGACGAGCTGCCCCAACTGTTTAACGTACTCGCTGGATCCATGAGCTTAGTCGGTCCTCGACCGCCACTCCCACGTGAAGTTGAAGCATACGAGCACGACGTTCGCCGCCGTCTGTTGGTCAAGCCGGGCTTAACGGGACTGTGGCAGGTCAGCGGCAGATCCAATTTATCCTGGCAGGACTCCGTCCGACTCGACTTGTACTATGTGGAGAATTGGTCATTGGCTGGCGACTTAATAATCATTCTCCGAACTGTCCGCGCTGTCTTTCACAGCACCGGCGCCTACTAGCGTCTTCTGTACGGCCCCTTGGGGAAGGAAACCACCATGCGCATTTCAGTAATCGGTTGCGGATACCTCGGTGCGGTTCACGCCGCATGCATGGCCAAGCTCGGCCATGAAGTCGTAGGCATCGACGTTGACGACCGAAAAATCGACGAACTGGCTGCGGCACGGGCTCCGTTCTATGAACCGGGTCTTGAAACGCTCCTCAAAGAGGTGCAAAAGACGGGCCGCCTTACATTCACGAGCGACATTTCCGCAGCTGCCGGGAGTGAAATTCACTTCATCTGCGTCGGAACGCCGCAGAAGAAGGGCGAGAACGCTGCAGATATGACCTACGTCGACGCTGCTGCGGCGGCGCTACTGCCGCACTTACAGCCTGGAAATATTGTCGTCGGCAAGTCAACTGTGCCCGTTGGTACCGCGTCCCGTTTGTCTAAGCTTGTGGCCGATCAGCAGCCATCCGCGCATTTGGTATGGAACCCTGAATTCCTGCGGGAGGGTCACGCAGTAGCAGACACCCTCCATCCGGACCGATTCGTGTACGGAGTTACAAATGGTTCCGAGGACCATCCAGCTGTCGCGGTTCTCGACGCCGTTTATAGCGAACCAATCGCGGCTGGAACGCCCCGGTTGGTAACCGACTTGCCAACTTCGGAGTTGGTGAAGATTGCGGCCAATTCTTTCTTGGCGACCAAAATTTCCTTCATTAATGCGATGGCTGAACTCTGTGAGGCCGCTGGGGCTGATGTAACGCACCTTGCGGATGCCATAGGGATGGATGACCGCATAGGCCGTAAGTTTTTGAATGCGGGGATTGGCTTCGGAGGTGGCTGCCTGCCCAAGGACATCCGGGCCTTCATGGCCCGCGCTGGTGAGCTGGGTGCCGATCAAGCTCTTACTTTCTTGCGGGAAGTGGATGCTATAAATATGCGGCGAAGGTCTAGGGTCGTTGAGCTGACTCGTGAATTGTGCGAGGGTTCACTATTGGGGCGTCGCGTAACCGTTCTGGGCGCTGCATTCAAACCAGAAAGCGACGACGTAAGAGACTCGCCGGCCCTTAGTATCGCGGCGCAGCTCCAATTGCAAGGTGCGGTTGTCACGGTTACTGACCCGAAGGCACTAAGGAATGCGGCGCGGCGCTTTCCGGAGCTTCAATACGAGACGGACACCGACATTGCAGTTGCAAAAGCCGACGCCCTGCTTCTTCTTACAGAGTGGGATGAGTACCGCGACCTCGATCCCCATGCCATCCGCCCTTTGGTAGCATCGGCACGGATCCTCGACGGTCGGAATGTACTCGATCCTGCAAAGTGGCGAGCAGCGGGTTGGACTTTCCGAGGACTTGGACGGATCTAACATTGTCCGACAAGCGACACAACCAAGCTGACACCCCCGGACCAGTTGACACAAGCGATATGCGCCTGGCCAAACGCCGCCGGCTGTTCCTAATTGGCTCAGCGGTAGCCTTGCTCGTGGCGATCGCATCGGCGTCCGCCTTGTGGATTGGTTTCAAGGCAACCACCATCAGCAGGGAGCTGAGCGCGGCTAATGCCCTCATTCCCGAGCTGCGAAGTAACATGCTCAAAGGCGACTCAGCCGCCGCAAAGATCAATGTCGATGCTCTAATGGGTCATACGGCTGGTGCTCGAGAGGCAGCCACCGATCCCGTCTGGACAATGGCTGGGGCAGCCCCCGGATTGGGCCATAATTTTCAGGCAACCGCGGAGATTGCTGCCTCAGCGGACGACATCGCACGTTTGGGTGTTGCCCCACTCGTAGACGTTTTCAGCAGTGTTGACTGGAAGTCATTGAAGCCCAGTGGCCAAGGCGTACGACTCGAACCTCTGGCTAGGGCTCAAGCTAAACTGGCATCCTCTGCTCATGCCGTCCGACAGTCATCGGATCGTTTGAACGGTATTGAAGCCGGCGGGCTGATGCCTCAGATTGCGGCTCCGTTGGTTAGTGCGCGTAAGGAGCTCATGCCGCTTCGTGATGCGCTTGACTCAGCTGCCGATGTGGCTCAAGTCCTGCCACAAATGATGGGGCAAGATTCCCCACGGAGCTACGTCCTACTCATTCAAAATAACGCTGAACTACGTGCGACGGGGGGCATCCCTGGTGCTCTGGCGGTCCTGAACGTGAGTAAAGGCCACCTGTCGCTGGGAGCCCAATCGAGTGCTTTGGCGTTGGGACCGGCAGACCCCCGCGTGGCTGTCGACCCGGAGCAGCAGCAAATCTATTCAACGCGCTTAGGTAAATTCATGCAGGACGTGAACCTCACGCCAGATTTTCCCACCGCAGCGCGAACGGCGAAATCCATGTGGGAACGGAAAACTGGCGACAGAGTAGATGGCGTACTCTCAATTGATCCGGTTGCTCTCGGATTTGTGCTGCAGGCTACGGGCGCAGTTCAGTTAACTGACCCTGCATTGACCGACCTGGCGCAGGGGAGGCTACCCGTCAAACTGACAGCCGACAACATTGTGCCAACCCTACTTTCAGAGGTGTACGCGAAAATTCCTGAGCCAAACCTCCAAGATGCTTATTTCGCGGGCGTCGCCAAGGAAGTTTTCACAAAGCTGTCGTCTGGGACCGTAGATGCACAGAAACTGATCGATGTGCTTACTCGAGGTGCCGCGGAACACAGGATTCAGATCTGGTCGACGAACAGCGACGAGCAGGCAATCATATCAAAGTACCCTTTGGGTGGTTCCGTAACTGGCGGCTCAGTCCGTCCCGCCCAGTTCGGTGTCTACTTCAACGACGGCACCGGGGCGAAGATGGACTATCACGTCAGACGGACCGTTCAGCTGATAAAGGAATGCCCCATGGGTGGGTATTCGCAGGTAAGAGTTCGCATTTCCAGTACCAATACGGCGCCCAAAGACGCGGCCACCTCGCTGCCCCAGTATGTGACTGGTGGAGGAGTCTTTGGAGTTCCAGCGGGCACGGTGCAGACCAATGTGATCGCTTATGGACCGGTTCAAGCAAACGTGGAAAACGTCCTAATCGGCGGAACCAAATCTGCGTTTTCTGCGCAACGGCACGGCGACCGGCCGGTGGGAACAGTCACCGTCCAGTTGAAGCCTGGCGAAAGTAGCACGGTCGAATTCACATTCGGGAAGATCGTTCAGCACTCGCAGCCTGAACTGGACGTGACGCCGACGGTGCAACCCGTCAAGGACGTGGTCTTGGCGACACAGGGCGCAGAATGCGTTCCGGGTGCGTAGCGCCAGCATTAACAGTATGTAAAGTGTCTGGATTGACTTTGGAGACGGCCGCGTTTGAGTGGTAACCTCTCCTTGGGTAAAACCACGAGATTCGCCCCACGGTCACATGGGGATGGGGAATCTCCACAATAATGTGACATTCGTGTGTTAAAAGGTCTCAGGGGGGACAAATGAAGAAGTCTATTGCTGCGCTTGCGCTTGCAGGAACCATCGCACTCGCCGGTGCCGCACCGGCACTGGCAACCTACCCGGCGCCCGGAACCGGAACCGGAACCGTCTCTGACGGCACAGTCGCGCCTGGTGAGGTGTTCACCTTCTCGGGAACAGGCTTCCTGGCTGGCGAACTCATAACCATCACCGTAACTCTCACCAGCACCCCGCAGGCACTGGGTGGCGGTTTCTCAGGCGGTGCCGCAATGTCAGTTCCGTCCAAGATCACCGTGCTGGCTGCTCCGCAGACTTTCACCACAACTGCTGCAGCTGACGGTTCCTTCGCTTTCCCTCTGAGCCTCAGCGAGCCGGGTACCTACACCGTGACTGCTACTAGCGCCACGCACTCTGTCTCCCAGAGCGTTACTGTCGCGGCAGCTGCTGGCAGCGGCACGGGCACGGGCACGGGCACGGGCCTTTCCAACACTGGTGGCGACGGCGCTGGTCTGGCCAACACTGGCTCGGGCCTCGCTGACACCGGCGCTGACTCCAGCCTGGTGCTGTGGTCGCTCGTCGGTGCAGGTGCACTCGCCGCCGGCGCTGCTTCCGTGGTCGTCGTTCGCCGCCGCGCTAACGCTGAAGCATCTGCCTAGGCACTAAACTCTGCACTCGAATAGGCGGGCTAGTTCTGGAGTTCCGGAACTAGCCCGCCTATTCTCTTTAGGGAATTGTGCATAGAAACAGGGAAGCCCCGACGGTCATCGGGGCTTCCCTGTTTCACTGCTGCTGCGGCACTTATCCGTTGAATTCCTTCATCCAGGCCCTCAAGTCTTCGCCGAACTCGGCACGCTCCGAAGCTAGCGTGATGACAGCTTTCAAATAGCTCAGTTTGTCCCCGGTGTCGTAGCGGCGGCCACGGAAGACGACGCCGTACACGCCGCCGCCCTCTCCGTCGACTTCAGCAAGCGTCTGCAGTGCATCAGTCAGCTGGATCTCCCCGCCCCGGCCGGGCGCGGTTTTCTCGAGAACATCGAATACGGAAGGGTGAAGAACGTAGCGGCCGATGACGGCCAAGTTGGACGGCGCCTCGTCCAGCGACGGCTTCTCCACCAGGCTGTTGACGCGAACGTAGTCCTCGCCCTCAACCATTGAGATGTCGGCGCAGCCGTAGGCGCTGATCTGCAACGGCTCCACCTCGATTAGGGCAATCACCGATCCGCCCGTCTTCGCCTGGACCTCGATCATGGCCGTCAGCAGCTCGTCTCGCTCGTCGATAAGGTCGTCGCCCAGCAGAACCGCGAAAGGCTCTTCCCCGACGTGCTGACGGCCGCAGAGCACAGCATGCCCCAGCCCCTTAGGCTCGCCCTGCCGCACATAATGGATGGGTCCGAGACCAGAAGCATGCTGAACCGCGTCGAGACGTACCTGGTCGCCTTTCAGCTCCAGAGTGCGCTCGAGAGCAGGAGCCCGGTCGAAGTGATCCTCCAGGGCCCGCTTGTTGCGGCCGGTGATCATGAGCACGTCATTCAGGCCAGCGCCGACGGCCTCCTCAACGACGTACTGAATGGCCGGCGCATCAACCACCGGTAGCATTTCCTTTGGCATCGCCTTGGTGGCAGGCAGGAAGCGCGTGCCCAAACCGGCGGCCGGAATAACTGCTTTACGAACTGATTTCCCCAATGTCATGATCGAACCTTACAAATTGACTTGCGGAAAGTGAAATTTCAGGCGCCAAATTTCGGCAGACGTAGGAGCTCCCGTAGCGTTTCCCCTATGGGGAAATGGAGCCGACTCGAAGCGGCAGGAGCTGCGCGTGGCCTGCTGGCTCTGTATTTGGGCGCCCTTGCGTTCGTAGCCTTCTGGCCGACCCCTGTTGACCGTCCTATAGCGGGACGGCTGCAGGCGACGCTGTTCGCCCTCCATCGCTCCGGAATTCCCGAACTGATCAACTACAACTTCGTGGAATTCGCGTCCAACATTCTGATGTTTACACCGATCGGCATGCTGGCTGCTCTGGCCTTCCCGGCGTTCCATCGGGGACGGATCGTTCTCAGCGCTTTCCTGGCTTCCTGTTGCATCGAGCTCGGCCAGAAGCTGTTTCTGCACGACCGTTTTCCCAGCGCCATGGACATCGTGGCGAATACCGCTGGGGCGATGTTGGGGGTTTGGGTGCTGGGGGTTGTTGAGGAGTGGGTGCGGCGGGGCGGTTTCGACAAGCTCAATCAGCGGCGTCCTTGATTTCGACAGGCTCAATCCCCGGAGAATCGCGGTTCGCGCTTTTCTTGGAACGCCTTGAAGCCTTCGGCATAGTCCTCCGTCTTGCAGAGGCGGGCTTGCTCGGTATTCTCCTCCTGCATTGACGTCCAGAGGCCTAGGCGCTGGTCGCGGATGTGCGCCACCAGCTCCTTGCTGGCTACAAACGCGCCCGTCGCACCGGTGGCCACCTTCGCCACGATGGCACGCGTTGTCTCGAGCAGTTCATCCGCGGGAAGCGCACGGCTGAACATCCCCTGTGCCACGGCTTCAGTCCCGGAAATCAGCTCCGCGGTGTAGATGAGGTCCAGCGTCCGGTGCATGCCGAGCCGCTCGGTGAAGTACCAGTGCCCCCCCGAATCCAGCGTGGCACCCAGCTTGGCGAACGGCGAGCCGAACTTCGCATTCTCCGCCACATACACAACGTCCGTAGCCAGCAGCAGCCCCAGCCCCACGCCCAGGCATGCGCCGTGCGCCGCGGCGAATGTCGGGGCCGGGAACGAGCTCATCTTCTGCAGCAGCGGCTGCACCAGCCCGCCCAGGTACGCCTCGGCGTTGTCGTTTTCCGGCATGACGCCGGAAATGTCCCGGCCCGCGCAGAAGGCGCGGCCCTCTCCCCTGAGCAGCAGCGCCCGCACCTCACCGCGGGAGGCGGCGGCAGCGGCGTCGTCGTACGCCTGGGACAAATCCGCCAGCGCCTGCTCGTCCAGCGAGTTCAGCTTGTGCGGGGCGTTGAGGACCACTTCGGCGACGCCGTCGGCGATGGACAGGGAAATCATGGCTGCTCCTTTGAGACCGGGAAGGGGGGGGCGGGACTACACGTCGAAGTCGACGGTGACTTCCTTGCTCGTCGGGTGGGACTGGCACGTCAGGACGTAGCCCTTGTCCAGCTCATCCTGCTCCAGCGCGTAGTTTTCGTCCATGGTCACGGTGCCGGTGACCACCTTGGCTCGGCAGGTGCCGCACACTCCCCCGGCGCACGCGAACGGCACGTCCGGGCGGACCCGCAGCGCGGCGTTGAGGATGGACTCGCGGGCGTGCGTGGGGCTGGCGACGTCGCCCTGCAGGCCGTCCAGCTTGAATGTGATCTTGTAGGTCTCCTGCGACTCGTCTTCGACGACCGGCCGGCCGGCGTTGCCCTCGGGCCGGTCCGGCTTGCCGGAGGTGAACAGCTCGAACCGGACGTGCTCCGGCTTCACGCCGCGCTCGGCGAGCGTGTCCCGGCATAGCTGCACAAGCTCGAACGGCCCGCACAGGAACCACTCGTCCACGTCGTCCGCGTGGATGGCGGTGCCCAGCAGCTTTTGCAGCTTCTCGGCGTCGATCCGGCCGCTCAGCAGCGGCGCGAT
Organism: Arthrobacter sp. SAFR-023; assembly: GCF_051965295.1. NCBI lineage: Bacteria > Bacillati > Actinomycetota > Actinomycetes > Micrococcales > Micrococcaceae > Arthrobacter > Arthrobacter sp. SAFR-023. The sequence continues at coordinate 17,960 of NZ_JBQCMF010000027.1, forward strand.
CCGCTGCTCGCGGGACAGCACGTGGTGCAGCGCCAGCCGCTGCGGGTACTTGTCCTTCAGGTCCGCGAGCTCCTCCAGGAACATCACGTCCATGGCGGCCTTGTTGGCGTAGATCAGGTCGAACCGGGTGTCCGGGTTGGCGGCCAGCAGCGTCCGGGCGATCGCGATCACCGGCGTGATGCCGCTGCCGGCGGCGATGGCCACGAAGCTCCCCGGCTCCCCCGCCAGCCCTGTTTCCATACCCTTCGGGTCATTCATGGAGGTCATCACGTTCTGCTCCACCGCCTGCCCGTCCCGGCCGTGCTTGGAGACGAACGCCCCCATGGGGCTCATCACGTCCAGCGCGTCCCCGGCCTTCAGCTCGGCGTTGGCCCACGTGGAGAACAGCCCGCCCAGGTCCTTCTTGATGGCCACCCGGATCTCGCTGCTGCCGTCCGCGAAGCTGCGCGGCTCGGCGCAGATGGAGTAGCTGCGGCGGATCTCCTTCGGCTCGCCTGACTCGTCCGGGAGCGTGGTGCGCAGGGCCACGTACTGGCCCGGCAGGTAGTCGAACTGCCCGGCCAGCCCGGCCGGCACCGCGAAGGTCACCTCGATGGCGTCCTCCGTCAGCCGGCGCACCTCCGCGACGGTGAGGGAATGGAAGGACGGACGACGGCGGCCGGTGGCCTCTGCCGATTCGGCTGCGGTCTGGCGGACAACGGGCATGGGTTCTTCCTTACAGGACTTTGAAGTAGTCGAACGGTTCCTGGCAGTCCCGGCACACGTACAGCGCCTTGCAGGAGGTGGAACCGAAGCGGGTGAGTTCCTTGGTGTTCAGCGACGAGCACTGCGGGCACTTCACAGCCAGGCTCAGGCGGACGGGGCCGTTGTGACCCAGGGCTGCCTTTCCAGTGGGCGGTGCGATCCCGTACTCGCGCAGCTTGGCCTTTCCGGACTCGGTCATCCAGTCCGTGGTCCACGCCGGCGCGAGCACCAGCTCCACGTGCACGCTGGGGTAGCCCTCTTTGGTGAAAGCGGCCTTCAGGTCGTCGCGGATGGCGTCCACCGCCGGGCAGCCCGAGTAGGTGGGCGTGATGGTGACCTGGACCGCGGGCACCGGCCCGCCGTCGTCGAACAGGTTCACGCTTCGCAGGATGCCCAGGTCCTCGATGGTGAGCACCGGGATCTCCGGATCGCAGACCGTGGCGGCGACCTTCCATGCCTTCTGATCGGCGGTGGTGTCCCCGGTCCGGGTCTCGAAGTCCGATATGTACACGGCAGTCACCAGCTTGCTCCGGGATGCTCGCGGGCCAGCACCTGCATCTCGGCGAGGATGTAGCCCAGGTGTTCGGAATGCTGGCCGCGGCGGCCGCCGCCCGGCGCTGCCGGGACGTCCGGGACCTCCAGCTCCGCTTCCTGGAAGACCTCGACGGTGAGGCGGTCAAAGTCCGCCTTCAGGCTGGAAGGCTCGACGGCGGCTCCGGCTTCGGCCAGGCGGGTGGTCAGCTCATCGTCCACGAAGAGCTCCCCCACGTACGGCCAGATGAGCTTGAAGCCGTGGATCATGCGGCGGCGGGACTCGTCCGTGCCACCGGCCAGGCGGAGGACCCACTGGGTGCTGTGGTCGCGGTGGTAGTCCACTTCCTTCACGGCCTTGGCTGCGATGGCGGCAAGCGTGGCGTCCGTGGATTCGGTGAGCCGGCGGTAGAGCTCGAACTGGTAGTAGCTCACCACGAACTGCCGGGCGATGGTGACGGCGAAATCCCCGTTGGGCTGCTCGAAAATGTGTGCGGACCGGAACTCGTGCTCGCGGCGGAAGTAGGCGAGATCGTCCTCTGTTTTGTCGTCGAGGCCGGCCGCGTAGCTGAGGAAGCTCCGGGCGTGGCCCAGCTGGTCCAGGGCGATATTGCCCAGGGCCACATCCTCCTCCAGCTCCGGGGCGCGGGAAATCCAATGGCCCAGGCGCTGGGCGAGGATCAGGGCGTCGTCGCCCAGGCGCAGCGCGTACTCGGCCACGTCCTCGGTGGGCCTGGCCAGGCCGGTGCGGACCTCGAGGGCGATGTCCTCCGGGCGGAGCGCGTTGCCCGGGGTGATGCGCGTGGCGCTGGCCGAGCCGTCGCCGCTGGCACCTGCGCCGGCGACGCCGACGGAGATGTCGCCGTGGCCTGTGGTTTCTTGTGTCTCGGGAGTGCTCACAGGTGCTTCACGCCCTCGCTCTTGGTGTAGTACGTGGCGTGCCGGTAGTCCTTGCCCTGCGGCGACTCGAAGAACGAGCCCTTGGAGTCCGGGTCGCTCGAGGCGATGGCGTCCGCCGGGACCACCCAGATGGACACGCCCTCGTTGCGGCGGGTGTAGAGGTCGCGGGCGTTGCGCAGGGCCATGGCGGCATCCGGCGCGTGCAGGCTGCCCGCGTGCACGTGGGAGAGGCCGCGACTGGACCGGACGAAGACCTCCCAGAGGCCCCATGCGCTCCTGTCATGCTGATTTTCGGGTGCGGGCGCCGGGCTGGCCTTGGGCGCTTCGCGCTTGATTTCTGCGGCCGCGCTTGCCGGCTCTTCCGGGTTGCCGTGGGGGCTCATGCTGCGTATTCCTTCTGCTTGTTAACCTGCTTAGCTGCATAGGCGGCGGCTGCCTCGCGGACCCAGGCGCCGTCGTCGTGCGCCTGCCGGCGGCGCTCAAGCCGCTGCAAGTTGCAGGGGCCGCGGCCTGCCAGGACTTCCTTGAATTCGTTCCAGTCCAGCGGGCCGTGTTCCCACTTTTTGGTTTCCTCGTTGTAGCGGACCTCGCTGTCCGGGAGGGTGAGGCCCAGGACCCTGACCTGCTCCATCATCATGCCGACGAAGCGGCTGCGCAGCTCATCGTTGCTGAAGCGCTTGATGTTCCAGGCCATGGACTGCTTGGAGTTGGGGGAATCGTCGTCCGGCGGGCCGAACATCATCAGGGCCGGGGCGTACCAGCGGTTCACGGCGTCCTGGGCCATCTGCTTCTGTGCCGGCGTTCCGTTGGAGAGTTCCAGCAGGATCTCGAAGCCCTGGCGCTGGTGAAAGGACTCTTCCTTGCAGATGCGCACCATGGCCCGGCCGTAGGGACCGTACGAGGCGCGGCACAGCGGCACCTGGTTGCAGATGGCGGCGCCGTCCACGAGCCAGCCGATGGCTCCCATGTCCGCCCAGGTGAGGGCCGGGTAGTTGAAGATCGAGGAGTAACGGGCCTTGCCGGCGATGAGGTCGTCCATCATCTGGTCGCGGGACTGGCCCAGCGTCTCTGCGGCTGAGTAGAGGTAGAGCCCGTGGCCGGCCTCGTCCTGGACCTTGGCCATGAGGATGGCCTTGCGCTTCAGGCTGGGGGCTCGGGAGATCCAGTTGGCCTCCGGCTGCATGCCGATGATCTCCGAGTGCGCGTGCTGGGAGATCTGGCGCAGGAGGGTTTTGCGGTAGGCGGCCGGCATCCAGTCCTTGGGCTCAATGCGAGAGTCGTCGGCCATGACGCGGTCAAAATACGCCTGGCCGTCGGCCTCCAGCTGGTCCTGTCCCTGACCTGTGTTGGCTTCCTGGGGGGCTGCCGGCTGGTCAGGCACTGACTGCAGATTCTGCGCTGCCATGGTTGCTCCTATGCATTCACGTCCGTACTCGGATTATTTACCGACCGTTCGTTCAGGATATGCGGAAGCGGCGAAGGGCGTCAAGCAAGTGGAGCGCTCCGCCATGGACATCCACGTGCGTCTGGTGAGGGGGCATGGCCAGCGTCCGCCGCGGTAGACTCACGACTCTCGTGACAGCGCGTGCGGTGCCGCGGGCTCCGCCATTCAGGCGTCTGGTGCTAATGATGCCGGGGCGCTCGTGTCAACTGGTGAGCCGGGACAAGGAGCTAGTCAGAGGCGCCGATCACCGATGGAGCACTAGTCCCAAGCTGCATTTCCGGGCCCACAGAATCGATCCGCATCTTTTTCCCACCCGGGAGACGCCGGCAAGAACTTCTTGCATACGTTGCCCCCGACATAAACATGCGAATACTGTCTTTCCACTTCGGGCCGTTCGACGTCCATGATCGGCACTTGCTGTGAGTTCGGTAGTAGCTGCTGTTCATGCTCGGTATCCCGACCGACAACTGTCATTTGCAGCTGTGCACGGCACACTTTTTCAGCTAAGGGGTATAGGTCGATGTTAAGTACGAGCTCTTCGTTTTTTGTAAGGGTTATTGTCTTGTCCGGAAAATAGGGGCGGGCTATCTCTTTCTTGTCGTCCCACCACCAGGCGCTTTTGTCTGGTTCACCGACGTTGACTCCGATCCTGACAGAATCCACAGAGGCTCCCCTTCCAAAGGCCAACCGCATCAGCGTGCCCCGTTTTGGCGAAGCGCATTCCGAGGCATCTCGGATGTTCGTGACCCGAACCGGGTCTGTCCGATTCCCCCTGACCGTGACCATCAATGACCTTTTTCCAGCTACTATTCCGCCGCGTTGTTCCAACCAAGCGGCTTGCTTCGGAACGGTTATGCCTTCGAGCTGATTCAGGTCTTCTTGAGATAAGGGCACATCAGATGCCAATGACACATCTTCAGCAGCCTTTTGAACTACAACCTTGACTGCAACTGGATCCCCGGTCTCCGTAACCTTGTTGATTTGCTCGGTGAAAATCGGTTTGATCCAATCGGTCAGTGACGCTCCGAGCGCGGCCAAGAGGAGCGTCACAATCCAGACCACAGGCTTCTGCCAAAAGGGCCTCACACGGGGACCCGCCTCCGCAGGATTAACTTTCTTTTTCCGCGCTTTTGATGAGGACACAAGGACTCAAATGGTGGCAGGCCCAAGAAATTTTGCTTAAGAATAGGAGCGCGGCCTCCCTCGGTCAAGAAGCAATATAGGTGGGCATCTGGAGGTGATTCCTTTGGTAACTAACCCCGGTACTGGAACTACGCTCGGAGCGGCCCTTGCGTTGCGCGCTGGAACTGCCAGCGGCGTCACGTGTGGCGCGGCGGATCGCCTTCAAGGCAACAGTCAGCAGCACCAACCATCGCCAGGCTCGAAAAGGACCCGGCCCCGAAGGCCCTCATCGCCAAAATCCGCTCCCTTAGCGCCGCCACCCGGCCCGAGCCCCGCTAACCCCCTGCAACCCGGACCGATAGGGGCCCAGCAGAGGCGTCATTGGCCGCGTCACGCGTGGCGCGGCCAATCGCCGTCGTATATTCTCTGCTGAGAAATGTGGTGCGCTTCAGCCCCACGCTGACTTGGGGGAACCACGCATGACGACTTTTGCTGCCCTGCCCGGACGTCCGCGGCGGGCGCTGGCAGGTGCCTGCGTCCTGGCAATGCTCGCCTTCGCGTTCCCCCCGTCGCCGGCAGCGGCAGCGGACGTTGCCATCACTGCGACCGAGGCGCCCACTGCCGAGGCGCCCACTTCGGAGGCGTCCGCGACGGCCGACTGGAGCGTTTCGCTGGAAGGCAGCCCAACTGTCAGCCTAAATCTCACTCCCGCATTTTCACCCGCCCCGCCGGCCGGAACGCTGACCTACCAGTACCTGCGCGACGGCATGCCGCACGTGGCTCCCAGCCCCCACCCGGGTTACAGGATCACCGAAGAAGACCTCGGCAAACGCATTTCGGTTCGCATTTCGGCCGCCCGCCCCGACTCCGCGGGTGAGGTGGTCACCTCCGCCGAGACCGAGCCTGTGCTTGGCTACATCAGTGGATCCGCGGGCGGCAGCGGCGAAAACCTACTCGGCGCCACACTCTATTTGGGCGGATCCGTGCTGTGGGCGCGGCCCGCGCTGGACGTGCCTACGGCAACCGGCCGTTCCTGGTTCCGCGACGGAACCCCGATCCCCGGGGCTGCGGGTGACGCCTACACGGTGACCGAAGCCGACCTCGGGGCCAGGATCACCGGGCGGGCAGAAATCACTGCGCCCGGCTACAGTACCTGGACGGGCACCACGGACTTTGGCACGGCCATCCGAGGGCACTTGCAGCTGGTCGCTGACCCGGTCATCACCTGGAACAGCGGAACCCCCTATGTGGCGTTCCCCGGGACAGTACTCACAGCGTCCGCTCCCGCCGTGCAGGCGCCGGCCCCCGCCGGGGTCACCTACAGCTACCAGTGGATTCAGCTCGACGCTCCATCAGGTACGCCCATCGCCGGGGCAACGGCGCCCACATATACCGTCCGCACGCAGGACATCGGCAAGGACATCCGGGTGACCGTCACGCCGGTGGCCGCAAACTATCTGGGACACCCCAAGCAGAGTGCAGCCATCGACAGCCTGAATATTCTGGGCCGGTTCACCGCGACGGCGGCACCGTCCATCAGGGGCACGGTCCAGGCAGGCCAGCTGCTCACCGCGGTCCCGGGCACCGCACCGTCGCCCGCATCCGACAGCGTGCAGTACCTCTGGTACCGCGACGGGATGCGCCTGACGGAGATCTCCACAGACCCGACATACCGCCTCACCGCCGCCGACGGCGGACACAAGGTCACCGTCAAGGCGTTCTACAACCGCGCCCGTTATGTCCAGGCGGCGAGCCCCGCCTCGGCTGCGGTCACCCCGCCGGGCTACTTCACCTTGGGCCTCACCCCCTGGATCACCGGCACCGCGGCCACCGGCTACACGGTGGCCGCCCGGACGGAGTTCACCGCGCCTGTTCCCGCCTCCTCAACTTTCCAGTGGTTCCGTGACGGCAGGGCGATCACGGGCGCAACAGGCTCCTCCTACCGGCTGACCGCATCGGACCAGCTGCGCCTGATCACCTTCAAGGTGACCTTCAGGCGGCCCGGCACAGTCACGGCCACGCAGACCTCCCGTGCAATCAGGCCCCAGGCTGTGTTCACGAAGCTTCCCACGCCGGTGGTGAAGGGCACCTTTGCAGCCGGCCAGGTCCTGAAGGCAACCACGGCCCTCCCCTACCCCGCCCCCTCCGCCGTCAACTGGCAGTGGCAGCGCGACGGGAAAAACATCCCCGGCGCCACGGCGTCCAGCTACCGGCTGACCACGAGCGACCGCGACAAGTTCATCCGGGTCCTGGTGGGCTTCAAGAAGCCCAACTACCTGAACGCCGTCCGCGCTTCGGCGCAGCGGTGGGTCCCGGGCCCCACCACGGTCCGCTGAAGAGCACCCGGGCTGCGCACCGGCGTCGTACTTAAAAGGCCAGCGGCCTATAGGGTTCGGTGCGGCCAAACGGCGGTGATTACCAGCCTGTCCCGGCCTTCAGCTTCTTTTCCAGCTCATCGGCCATGCTTGCGGCGTACGACGCGCTGAGGTGGTTGTTGTCCAGGTAAACGAACATATTGCCGATCTTGCCCGGACACGAGGTTGGAGTGCAGATGCTGTCAGACATGTCCAGCAGCGTCAGCCCTGGAATCCGGCCAACCAGGGGGCTGAAGGGCGACTGAGCCGGCATGGCACTTTGCCTGGGCGGGTTACAGGCAGGATCCTGGGGGCCCTTCGTCACGACGCAGTTCGACATGCTGTACGAAAACCGCGGGTTGTCGCGAATGCCGATGACGTCGATCCCCCGGGCCGTGACTGCCCGGGCCATCTCCTCATAACCGGGATTCAGCTTTTCCTCAGGCGATGAGGGACTGGCTGCCGTGGCTACCGTGAAGATGGCGTCCGGTTTGTGGTTGTCGAGGTATTGGTCCACTTCCCTATTGAATGCGGCGCATTCCGGCTTGACATCAGCCCCGGCAGGAGCATAAACACAGCCACCCCTGAGAAGTGAATACAGCTGCCAATTGTTCCGCTGGGCGATGGGTTTCAGCGCCCCCATCCACTGTTGGGCATGGGAATTGCCGATGACCAGCACCTTCTTGGCCGGCCGGTCAATCTCCTTAGATTGGCTGCATTTGTTTTCAAGCGCTCCCGGTCCGGGCGCCATGTCGCCCGTGCAGCGGATACCAAGGTTCGCCCAGTCTTTGGAAAGTTTCGCCGCGGACGGGAGGATTCCGGCGTCGGGATCCGCCCTGTCAACATAGCCGGGAAGAAGGGCTTTGGACCCCGGGTTGTTCCTCAGCGCTTCCCTGGCCAGTACCCGATCCTCTTCGTCCAGGACATACCGCCATCCGGCCAGCGGGACAGCCGCCACTGCTGCTATCGCCACGATGGCGATGGCGCCCCGGCGGCGCCTTTTGTCCGGCCATTTCCATTGGCGCCAGGGCGCCTCCACAAACCTCGTGGTCAGGAAGGCAAGAACCAGGGAAGTAGCGACCACCACGCTGCCTGAGAGCCAGCCTGCGTGGTCCTTTCCGGAGGCGATTAGGTATATGACAAGAACCGGCCAGTGCCAGAGATATAAGGCGAAGGAATTGTCACCCAGCCGCATGAGGAGCCGCGAGCTGAGGATGCGGTCCACCCCGAAGCGGCTTCCGCTCTGGCCCGCCACGATGACGGCCGCGGCGGCCAGCGTCGGCCACAGCGCAATGAATCCGGGAAAGGCAGTCTGGACCTGAAGGATCAGACCGCAGGCGAGCATCGCCAGCACACCTACCCAGCCGAGCACCACGCGAACCGGCCGGGACAAGAAGTCCAGGCCGGGCAGAACCAACGCCACCAGTGAACCGAGCGCGAACTCCCAGAGCCGGGCCCCCGTGTCAAAGTAGGCCTGCGCCTGGTCGGAGTAGGTGTAGAAGACGGAATAGGTCAGGGAGGCAACAAAGATGCCGCTGAACAGGTAGGTGAGGAGAACCCGGTACCGCAGCCCGAAGCCCTTTGCTGCAAGCGCCGCGGCGGCAAAGATCAGGGGCCACAGAACGAAGATCTGCCCCTGGATGGAGAGCGACCAGAAGTGCTGGAACGGGCTGGCCAGGCTGTGGTCCTCAGCGTAGTAGTCCACCGCCTGGGCCTTCAGCAGCCAGTTCTGGAAGTACAGCAGTGACGCCCACCCCTGCTCCAGGATGCCAAGCCAGCGGGTCTTTGGCACGAAGATGAGCGTGGCCAGCAGGGTTGCCGCAATGACCACCGCAGAAGCCGGCAGCAGGCGCCTGAAGAGATGCAGCCAATGGCGGATGAGGTCCATCGACCGTTCCCGGTAGAACTTGTTCGTGAACTGCAGCGTCATCAGGAACGCCGACACCATCAGGAAAACGTCCACACCGCCCGAAACGCGGCCCAGCCACACGTGGTAGGCCACCACCATGAGAACCGCCAGCGCACGGAGGCCCTGGATCTCGGGCCTGAACGACGTTTTTGCCGGTAACCGGGCAGCCTTGGCGGCACGGCGGGGTGATGCGGAGATTGTTTCGACTGACACTACTTACCTCTCGGGGGGTGCGCCCCTGGGTCGGGCAAACCCTCCTATGATACTTCCAATCCGCCGGGCCCGAGGAAGAAGCTAGGAGTGTTGCATGCCAGAAGGGACCACCCGGGAGGGTGGCCCCTTCGTCGCAGAGAGGTTATGCTCGCCGGCGTTCCCGGCGCCGCGGGCGCGCTGCCCCGACCAGCACAGTGCCCGCCAGCAGCAGGGCCGCGGAGGGCCAGATGAGGTTGGTGGACTGCGCGCCGGTCTCCGGCAGCTCGTTGATCTCGGCTTCCGGCTGTTCGGGCACGTCGACGACGATTTCAGGTGTTTCCGGCTGTTCAGGGATGTCGACGACGGGCACTTCCGGGCCCGCTCCGCCGGAACCTTCGCCGCTGTGCTTCTTCTGGTTCGTGAAGGTGCAGGTAACCACATCGCCCGGGTCAAGATCCAGAACCGCAGTGGCCCCTCTTAGGTCCGCGCCGCCGAAGTCCTCGCCGTCCCGGGTGCAGGTGAGGTCATCGAGGTTCCAGCCGGAGCGCTCCGGCTCCGAGATCCGCCATTTCCGGTAGGGTGACAGCCCCTCGAAAACCTCTGGCTCCTGCCTGTCGGTGAGCGTGAATTCCTGGACCACGCGGCCGTCACGGGACCACTGGAAGTCGAACTTTGTGGGGTCCTTTGCCGGATCGGTGACCTTGTCGATGATGACCGTGGCGGTCTGGGTATTTTCAAACGTGCAGGTCACGGTTTCTCCGCGGTCCAGGTCGATGACAACCCCGTGCTCCGACGTCCCCTTCCAGGCCTTGCCCTTCTCGGAGCTGGTGCAGGAGGGAGTGCCGGCCACGTAGTCCGGGTAGGAGTCCTTCTCGGCCACGGTGTACTTTCCCGGTTCGACGTCATTGAAGACTTTCCGGCCCTTGCCGTGGTCAGTCTCAATGTCGAAGTCCTTCCCCAGTTCCGAGGAGCCGCTGCCCTGCCGGCCGCTGCTCCTTGTACGGGTGAAGTGGAATAGGCCGTCTTCCCCGTCCACCTTCTTGACGATGACGATCCGTCCGTTCCGCTCCTTGTTCCGGGTGTTGGTCACAGCGCACTTGATGTCATCGCCCGCGTCGGGCGTGAAGCGGGCACCGGACGTGCCCTCGGATGCCTTTTCATGGCCGTGGCTGCCGTGACCGCTCCCCTGAACCCGGCACTGAACCTTTCCGGCCGTCCAGCCGTCGGGCGTCTTCTCAGTGATGCTGTAGCGCTGCCCGGGGACCAGCCCGTCCCAGTGGATTCGGTGATCGCTGCTGGTGGCGTACTTGGTTGCCTTCTCGCCGTGGGGTGACGGTTCGATGGTGAAGGGGAATGACCATTTGTGGTCCGCCCCGGCTCCGGCAACCTTCTTGGTGAGCGTCACTTCTGCGGACCGGGCGGTGTTGGTTACCGTGCAGTAGATTTTCTCGCTGTGCTTGGGAAAGGTGAGCCGGGTACCGGACCGGTGCCTGTCCGTGTCAGCAGCCCCGCACTCCAGATCTCCCCTGGACCAGCCGTCCTGTTCCCGATCTTCCTTCAGCGTGTACGTGCTTCCGGTGTCTAGGCCGTCAAAAGTCACGGTATCCTTCCCCGGCCCGGTGCCCGACGCCGTCTTGGACATGCGCGACCCCCCATGGTCCGGGGTCAGTGCGAAGTCGAAGGACCATTTGTAGTGCGCTGCGACACCCTTAACCGTTTTGCTGGTGACGATTGTCCCCGTCTCCGCCGAGTGCCCATCCCCATGTGTCTTACCCTCCGAGGCACTGCCGGTCTTACCTACGGCACCGGCATCCACATCGGCAGCATCTGCAGCGGCGCCCGGCGCTGCAGCATCCGTTCCCGGGAAGTCGTCCACGACTAAGGGGCCGCCGTCTTCCGGCGGCTCGGGGGAGGCGGCCGCCTGATCGCCTGCCGGAGCCGCTGCCGGGACGGGTGGGGCCGCCGGCTCAGATTCCGTCACGTCTGGAACTTCCGTCGCCGTCGGCACCGTGGCGGCAACAGCCGGTGTTGCGGGGGCCGGCTCCCGCGCGAAGGCCGGCGAGAAGACGGCGCATGATCCACCCAGGGACAAGGCGAAGGCGGTGAGCAGAACTATGGTGTGATGCCGGACGGTTCTTCCTGGGTGTGCTGGCTGATTCATCGCATCTCCCGATAGGCGGTTACCGAAAGCGCCGATGGCCGCGTTGGCCCAGCGCTGAACGGGTTGCCGCGGCAGCAACCGGCGCACCTGGCAACCAGACGGAAGGATTCACCCAGCCGAGAGTCCTTACAGGACTGACCCTACAAATTGATGGTTTCCCCGGGCAAGCAAACCAGATACTCTTTCTGCGCATTCGGAGATAATCGGGTACACGGGACAGCTTTACCGAGTAGCGCCTGGGTGCAAGACAGGTACATCCGGCCTAAAACGCGAGGTCTGCGCAGCCCCGCACCAGCCTGCCACCTCCAGCTGCCACCCTGCACCGCACCGGAAAATCCACTCCAAGCGGCCGGGTCCCGCCACCCCCAGTTTTGGTGGCCTGGGGCAACTTAAGCGCGGTCGTCGCAGTCTTTTTCCAAGCTGTGCTTGCAACGGTGGCTGTATTCCAAAATCGCAGGCCGCTCGGCGGTTTCGATTTTGGGCTGGACGGACCACGGGACATGACCCCATGATGCTCCGTCCGTCCGGTGCGGAACGGGGCCGGCGACGAGGTGCCTCCTGAGACCGGGCACCGGCCTAGACGTCGCCGGCCCTTTTGCCCGTGTTCGCCGGCCAGACATTCATCTGGAGGGCGTCGCGGCGGGGGGTACCCCGGGGGTACTCGAGGGACTGGTTCAGTTGCCTGTCCACACCGGGGCCGTGGCCCCCGGCAGGATCCAGACGAGGGACAACGCAAGGATCAGAATCACTGGCAGTACGCCGCGGACGATCCGTCGCCATCGTTTGCCGCTGGGGTCGAAGGAGACCGGGGCCGAGCCGAGGGGGGATTTTGAAGCTGGCTTTAACATTTGCGTCCACAATCCAACTCGAGAGTTCCTGTTGGGCTGCCCCGCCTCACCCGCGGTACCGGCTCTCGCCGGCTCTAATTCATGCATCGAGTTTACGAATTCGGGAGCTACGGTGCACGAGTGGTGAGTACTCGAATCCTATGCCAAGCAGCCACTTGGCTACAGAGATATGACAGACCGTTTCCGCAGCTCACACGGCAAAAGCAGGTAGCGAGGGCGGCGCCTGAGGGAGGCCTGATTCCGGGCTGCGAATTGCCTGTAAGTTGAGCCGGAGCCCTTGGTGGCGGCCACGCTGGGGCGTATCTTTCGAAGGAGAGGCGTTCCTCTTGATTGACCACGTGAAGCGGACCACCTCGTAAGTCGGAAGAGGCCAAAATGTCCTATTGGCGTGGTGCTGCGCTGGCCGCGGCGATAGCCGCCCTTCTTGGGGCTTCCGGATGCCAAGCAGCCAGGCAAGTGCAGGGTGAGCGGCAGGAACAGAACGAGGCGACCGTCCTGACCATGGCCACCGCGGCGGGACCGGAAAGCCGTGCCGCCCGCCAAATCCAGGAGTTCGCCCTGCAGGTGGCCACGCTGTCCGCCGGCGCCATTCACATCGAACCCGTGGTGCAGGCTGCCGCTGAGGAAGCAAGCGCCTGGAACCAGGCGGTCGCCCAGTCGACCGAGGGCGGCGACTTCGACATTGCCCTGATTCCCACGCCAACGTGGGAGTCCGAAGGCGTTACGTCTTTCAATGCGCTGTCCGCCCCCTTCCTCATCACATCAGATGAACTGGTCAGCCAGGTTGTGGCACCGGCCACGGCGGACGGGATGCTGGACGGCCTCAGGCAAATCGGGCTCACGGGGCTCGCGCTCCTTCCTGACGCTCAGCGGAGGCTGTTTTCCTTCGCTGGACCGGTTCTCACACCGGCCGATCTCGCAGGGAAGGTGGTGCGTGCCCCGAGGTCGGCGACCAGATACGCAGCACTGAGCTCATTGGGAGCCACTCCACGGGCGTTGACGGGAGATTTGTTTGCTGAAGCACTGGCAGGCGGCGCCGTCCAGGCAGCGGAATCCTCCTTCGCCCGGGCAGTGTCTTTCCCCACAGGAACCATCACCACCGGCAACCTGCCGCTTTACCCGAAAATCAATACGCTCGTCATCAATACCGCCACGTTCGGCCGGCTCTCCGCAAACGAGCGGCGCATCGTGCAGGAAGCGGCCTCGCGGATCCGGGAGGCCGCCACAAGAGCCATGAATACCGCCGACGAAGCCTTGGCCTACTGCCAAAAAGGCGGAACGATCGTAAACGCGACGGAACAGCAGGTGGCGGCATTCCTGGCCGCCGTCGGCCCCGTTTACGCCCGCCTGGCCAATGATGCCCAAGCGATGGCCGTTATCAAGAAAATCCGCACGTTCAGCGGAGCTTACGCGCCGAAACCTCTGGCCGCATGCGGCCCCGAACGCGGTGCCGGCCACTAGGATGAGGCCAACGTCTGTGACGGAGCATGTTTTGCGCCGGGTGACCGGCCTCACGGTTCTTGCAGTAGTGGCAACCGCTGCGGCCCTGGTAGTCCTTGCGTTCGTACTGTCCGGCGTCACCGGGAAGCAAGTCACCGGGAAGCAAGAGGAAGCGAACAAGCCAAGTCCCGGCACCGGCGATGCCGGCGACCACGCGTGGTTCGGACCGTACTTCGATCTCACCCTTGATCCTGCCCACCGGTTCGCCGAGCGGCCCCTGCACGGCCAGGTCACCACCGTTCTGTCCTTCATCGTGGCCGATCCTGCCAACCCGTGCGAACCATCCTGGGGCGGCCTCTACGACCTGGAGCAGGCGAATGGGAAGTTGGACCTGGACGGCCAGATTGAGCGCTACCGCAAGGACGGCAATGACGTCGCGGTCTCATTCGGGGGCCAGCTCGGGGCTGAGCTGGCCAACGCCTGTACTGACGCCGAGGCCCTGACGCGGGCCTACGCAGCTGTCATTACCCGCTATGGGCTGGACGTCGTCGATCTGGACGTCGAAGGCGGGGCCCTGCCCGACTCCGCGGCTGCCGAAAGGCGCGCCACCGCTCTCGCCCGGCTGCAGGCCGGCCGGGGGCAAGACACGCCCCTGAAAGTCTGGCTGACCCTCCCCGTTTCCACTGACGGGCTCACCGCCGAGGCGGAGGCGACGGTTGCCACCATGCTTCGCGCCGGAGTGGACCTTGCCGGCGTCAATATCATGACGATGAATTTCGGGCCGCTTCACGCTGGACAAAGCATGCTGGACGCGTCCATCAGCGCTGCCAACGCGACTCACCGCCAAATGACCGCATTGTATGAGCGGGCAGGCCGGCCCATTACCCCCTCCCTGCTCTGGAAAAAGATCGGACTCACCCCCATGGTGGGCGAGAACGATGTCAGCGGCCAGGTCCTGAATGTGGAGGACGCACGGGGACTCAACGGCTTTGCCTTGGAGCGCGGCGTTGGGCGCATGTCCATGTGGTCACTCAGCCGGGACAAGGCCTGCACTTCCTCCGACAGCAGGGAAGCGCCCTCCGGTCCGTCGCCCTTCTGCAGCGGAGTGAAGCAGGAAAACGGGATGTTCGCCACCGTCCTGGGCAACGGATACACCGCCTAGCGATGCCTGTACATTCCGGCGCAACGGTCAGTCACGCGGCGGTCAGTCGCGCGGCAGTCAGTCGCGCGGCAGCTGAACAGTGACACAGGTTCCGGTTTCCGGACTCGACTGCACGTCCATGTGGCCCCCCGCCGCACTGACCACGCGGTGCAGTTTCCGCAGTCCGCCTTCCGCCGGTTCCCCTGAGAGCAGGCCTTTGCCGTGGAAGCCGATTCCGTCATCCTGAATGCAGACCTGAACGGCGCCGGGAGCTGCCTGCAGCCGGATTTTGACTTCGCGGGCCACGGCATGGGTCAGGATGTTGCGGAACAACTCGTCCGTGGCCCTGTACAGCAGGATGGCAGTTCGCCTGTCAATCTCGGCGTCGGCAGGCCCCACGTCCAGCGCAACCATGAGCCCCACCGACCGCATCCGGGCTGCCAGCCGATCGATCACTCCTCCAAGGCCGAGGGCATGGAAGTCGAGTGGATGCGCGTCCTGAAACCCGTTGGAGGCAACGAGCACTTTCACCGGGTTGGAATCAATCATGGCAACCACCAACTAATTGCGACATTCAGAACTCAGGGAATCATCATGACCCGTTTCCCTTGGAATTTCCGTGGAATTCCGTGAAGGTTCCACAGGACGCTGGGCCGGCCCCACCCGTTTGGGTGGAGCGGGAGCCATTACGCCACGCGCGGCGCCCGCCCGACCTGCCGGCTATTGCCTGACGAGGGTGTCCCCGTATCCGGCGTCGCACATTCCGTCGTGGATTACACCCTCGCCGGGCGCCACCACATAATTGCTCGCCGGGTTGAAAACCGCCGTATGAACGGCGGTCACGCGACCGGCGCAGCGGTCAGCGCCAGCCGCGTCCGTGCTCTGGCCGCCGATCCACATGTCGATCCAGATGGTGGAGTTGGTGCCTTGGGCATTGGCGCCCTGGTGGCAGGGGCCGTTCTCGGGATCGTTTCCGTCACCGCACGTGTCCTCAACGATGAAGTAGCGGCGCACGTCGGGCAGGTAGATCCGGGTACCGGCAGGAACGTCGAGGACATCCTCGCCTGTGGCCAGTGAGTGCCCTACCGCAATAGTGACCGGGTCAGCATATGTGCCGGTTCCGCCGGCGGTCCGATGCAGCACCGGATGGCTGATCGTCGCCGACCCTTCCGGAGTGTTGTCGTACCACGTGTAGGCCGTCGTGAAGGCAGTGCTGACAATCTTTTCCGGGGACGCCTGCGTAAGGGGCGCCGGCGCCGCCTTGGGGACAGCAGGGGCCGGCACGGCGCGCTTCGGGGACCCTGCCGGTGCTGCTGCGCGGGCCTTTGCCGCTGCCCGCTTCGCTGCCTTCCTGGCTGCGGCCACATTCTGGGCTGCCGCCGTCTCTGCTGCTGCCACCTTGGCTTTGGCGGCCGCGACCCTCGTCGCCTTGGCGGCTGCCACCGCCTTGGTTTTGGCCGCGGCGACCTTCTTTGCTTTGGCGGCCGCGACCTTCGTCGCTTTGGCGGCCCTGGCCTTCGCGGCCGCGACTATCTGTGATGTGCCGACTTCCGGCCCGCTGCTGTAGCGGTCCTCGACGCCGGCATTTGCCAGCCGTGCCGGTGCCGAGGATGAGCTGGGGGCGGGGGTTCCGGCCCCGCACGCCGACGTGGCAAACAGAACCGAGAGCATGGCGGCGGACAGCAGATATTTCCTGCGCATGGGAACTAAATCCTCTTTGGGGGATGCGAAACGGGCAGGCCGATGCGAAACAAGTCCTGCCCGAAAGGTGGGTCCGGCATGAGGCGAAGCCAAGCGAGGAACCTCGCAGCCTACCACACGAAGCAGCATCCGGGATGTTCCGAAGGTCGTGTGCGCCAACCGGTGACCCAAACGTTACATCACGGCGCAAAAAGCGGCCAAATCCCGGCGCGTCGTGACGGGCTCGCCCACGCGTAGTCCCGTGGCTGGTCTCCTTGCTGGCGTCCGGAGCCGGCTTACTTGGTGGCCAGTTGGTCGCCGTACCCTGCGTCGCACTTGCCGTGGTGTATCACGCCTTTTCCCGAGGCCACCGCATAGTCGGCCCGCGGGTTGAAGACGGCGGTGCGCACACCCGTTACCTGCCCAGTACAGCGCCGGGCTAGTGAGCTGCTTTCCCCCTCGCCGCCGATCCACATGTCGATCCAGACGGAGCCCCCGTACTCCTCCGCTCCCGAGTGGCAGGGACCGTGCTCCGGAGTGGGCCCGTCACCGCACGTGTCTTCCACGATGAAGTATCGCCGCACATTCGGGATATATATCCGCGTGCCGGACGGAATGTCCAGGACATCCTTCCCCGTCTCCAAAGAATGCCCGACGGCGAGGGTCACGGGATCCTCGTAGGTTCCGGTTCCGCCGGCTTCGCGATGCACTACGGGGTGACTGATGTCGGGTGAGGCCGCGGGTGTGTTGTCGAACCAAGTGTAGGCCGTCATATACACATCAGGCACGATCTTCTCATCCGAGGGCCGCGCCGGAACACTGGTGCAGGCGGAGACCGGCAAGGCCAGGCAAAGCAACACCGCCGTCAGTACAGCTGATTTCCGCATTCGGCATCTGCCTCGTCCAGGGTTCTGTGATCCGAGGTGAACGTTACAGTTGGCCGCGCGGCCGCGCTACAGAGGGCCAGGAATTAACAGGCTATTCAGAGGAAGTTGTCCCGACCCTTCTGGCAGAAGGGCACACCGCCCGCCTGTAGGCACTCGGGGTGAAGCCCAGGTACTTCTGAAAGTCATTGGTCAGGTGTGCGTGGTCGGCGTATCCAAGCTCGGCAGCTATCGCTGCCAGGTCCGCTGACGGATCCTGCCGCGTCCGCTCGGCAGCGTCCTGAAGCCGGCGACGGCGGATCAGCGCGGCAGGGCTGAGTCCGATGTACTTCCTGGCCACACGTTGCAAAGTCCGCTGCGAAACCGCCAGTGAGGACGCCGCGTCCTCCACCCGGACCACAGAGGCGTCCGACCCCATGACGTCCATCAGCCGGTTGGCCAGCAGCGCCTCGTCGGACACCGCAGTCCCTGCAAGGCAAGCCAGCCAGCGCACAAAGGCATCCACTGCCCGCTCCCGGCGGGTATCGCCGTCGTGCGTGTCCATGGCCTCCGCGACGGAAAGCTGCAGTCCTTCCGCAGCCACGGCCAGTTCCGTGTCCCGCAGGTTGGCGGGATCATTGGTGAACAGCGGCACGGCCGCCGGCCGCAGCAGCGCACCAACCGCCCAGCCGCGTCCAGCCAAATCCCGGTAGCTGGCCCGGGTGGTTGGGCCGGAGTAGACCACGCCGTCAGGCTGCACCACGAGGTTGGAGCCCGGGTACGCGATCAGCTGCTGGCGGGAGGTGCGGCCGGGCCCGACGTCCCACTCGGGAATCCAGAACCACTGGACGAGGTCCGCCACGGGGGCCGGGGCCGGAAGGCGGCGGAAAGTGGGAAGCCGGGCCGGGTAAAGGATCCCCTTGAACGAACTCTCCATAGGTCCCTTCAGACTGTCGCGAATCTCCAAGCGCCGCCGCTGGCCGGGCACGTAGCGTCATAGACATGACAGATACTACAAGCACCGAATCCGCCACGGCCGCCCACGGAGAGCACACCACGCACGGCATTCCGAACGGCCTGACCAGCCTCACGCCGTTCCTTGCCGTGACCAACGCCAGGGAAGCGCTCGCCTTCTACCAGGACGTGTTCGGCGCCCGCGTGGCAGGCGCCACGGAGATGGGCGGAGTGGTGGTCCACGCTGAACTCGACTTCGGGAACGGCCACCTCCAGCTCGGCGAACCCAACCCCGAATACCACCTGGTTCCGGCGCCGGAGGGTGAAAATGACTGCTACTCCCTTGGCCTTTACTGCCCGGACGCCGACGCCCTGGTGCAGCGCGCAGCACAGGCCGGAGCCACGATCCGCGAGCCGGTGGCCACGTTTGTCTCCGGCGACCGCTACGCCAGCATCCGGGACCCCTTCGGCGTCCGCTGGTCCATCATGACCCGTGTGGAGGACCTCTCTGAAGAAGAAAGCAACCGCCGGGTCGAGGAATGGGCGGCGCAGCAGGGCTAACGCCGGGACCCGCATCCGGGGTGGCGGATGCGGGCCCGGCAGTTCAATCCGCCCGATTAGACCGCGTTGACCCTGACGGTACGGGTGGCGAGCACCTCGGACGTGAGCCAGTGCAGGAATTTGATGCTGATGGTGTATTTCCCTGCAGCCGGCGGGCGCAGCAGGAAGTCGAACTTCTCCGCGGCGCCGGACCTGATGACGTTGGTCAGGAGCGGCTGGCCCGCCATTGACGGCTGTACCGCAGGACCTGTGGGGTTGGGAGTGTTCCAGAAGGGCCGGCCGTCGTGGGCGATCAGTTCGGCAATTTTGGCCGGCCTGCCCGCCGCATCCGTGATGGTGGTCAGCGTGGGGAAGTAATCCACGTTCAGCATGCGCACCAGGGTGGGATACTTGCCGCCCCGGACCACGTTGGCCCGCATCTGGGAGATGGCCCAGACTACGTCATCACCCTTGGGCCGGTTGGGGATGTTGCCGCCGATGAGGAAGAAATTTTTTGGCTCGAAGCGGTTGAGCCCCGCATCCTCGCCGTTAAGCCCTGCGGCATGGTTTAGTTCGTGCCACCGCGGATCAATGGAATAGGGCGCGATCAGGGTTTCCGTGGCGATGTCATACAGCGGACCTTCAAACGAATGACGCCGGGTCCCGGCGGGCGCCGGCATGGCCGGGTTGGGCGGGGGATCGACGACGATGGGACCGAACATCCCCATCTGGACGTGCAGCGGGGTGTTGACGTGGCAGTGGTAGAAGTACGTGCCCGCCGCACCCCGGTTGGGATTGCCCCGTACAGCTACATCGGTTCTCCACTGGTAGGTGTAGTGGCCCGACACCTCGAAGGACGTGTGGCCGACCCCGTCGTTGCGGGGGTCCGGCTCAATGCCGTGCCAGTGGATGGTGTGGACCCGCTTGCTGGGCTTGAGGGTGGCCTGGAACAGGTCCCCCTCCTGCATCCGCACAGTGGTTCCGGGGATCTGGCGGCCGAACTTATTGCCCTCGAAGCTCCACATCTCGTGTTCCGAGCCGTCAGGGAACTCGAACTTCCTGTTGAAGAAGTCCATCTCGAGGACGACCTCGGGCTTCAGCGGAAACTCGGTTTCCGGGCTGCCCTCGTGCGGCTGGTCCGACGAGAAGTCCACCTGGCTACGGAATGTGTGGTGCGGGTCTGCCGCCGTCGGCGGACTGCCTTCACTGGGGGCGGGCTGGCCGGCCAGCACCCAGTCCGCCACCAGCCCGCCGGGGTACAGCCCGCCGCGCGCCGTCTGGGACGGCTCCGCATGGCAGTGCATGGGGTAGGTCCAGTCCTCGTTCCTGGCGTTCCACACCTGATCCACAGTGTCCGGCGGCCGCCTGAC
>NZ_JBQCMF010000028.1:0-32989 GCF_051965295.1 Arthrobacter sp. SAFR-023
CCCGCACAAGCCCTCGAGCAAATTCTGGAAGAATCAGCAGCTTAGGACGCGTGTTGCAACGACCGCTGGAATCCGCCACCAACGCTCTATCAGTTCCTGCCGGTTTCCCCCCAACGCTTTATCAGTTGCCAACCGCGGCGCACGACATGTCCTGTTCACCGCGGAGTCAGGTGAGCGTGGGCAAGCGTTAGCTGCCGGCGGGCAGGGTGGTGGGGCACGCCGTCGGACGTTCCCAATCCGGGAATCGCGGCGGCGTCCCCAACCGCACTGAAGGAGAACCCTGTGCTGCTCAAAAGCACCGTCACCGCACTCGTCGCCCTAACGGCGCTCGCCGGAATCGCCGCCCCGTCCACCGCGGCGCCGGATCCCGCCGTCGTACTGGGAGAGCCACATGCCGCAGCGCACGCGCACAACGACTACGAACACGACCGGCCGCTGCTGGACGCGCTGGAACACGGGTTCACGAGTGTGGAGGCGGACGTCTGGCTGGTGGACGGCGAGCTGCGCGTGGCGCACGACCTCGCGGATGCGCGGGCCGGCGTCACCCTCGAAAGTCTCTACCTAGACCCGCTGGACAAGCTCGTGCGGCAGCAGGGCCACAGCGTTTACCCGGGCTGGGACGGCAGCCTGCAGCTGCTGATCGATATTAAGAGCGACGGCGAGACGACGTATGCGGCTGTCGAGAAGGAACTGGCGGGGCACCCGGCTCTGATGACGCGCTACGCCAACGGCAAGGTTTCCACTGGCCCGGTCACCGCCGTCATCAGCGGCAACCGGCCGCTGGCGGCGATGCAGGCTGCGCCCAAGCGGTTCGGTTTCTACGACGGCCGCTCGGCGGACTTGGCGTCGGGGATGCCCGCCGCGCTGATGCCCCTGGTCAGCGACAACTGGACCAAGTTGTTCACGTGGGAGGGTGTCGGGCCGATGCCGGAGGCCGAGCGCGCCAGGCTGCATGCGTATGTGGCGACGGCACATACTCAGGGGTACCGGGTGCGGTTCTGGGCGACGCCGGACCAGCCGGGGCCGGCGCGCGACGCGATGTGGACCGAACTTCGTGACGCCGGCGTCGACCACATCAACACGGACGCCCTTCCCTCGCTGGACAGGTTCCTGAGCAACTAGCTCGTCTTTTTCCGGCCGCGTCCTGAGGTGGGGGCCGGGCGCTTACCGCTCCGGGCCCTCGTCGTCGTCCGGTCTCTCCGTTGCGTCCCGGGCCAGGTTCACGGCGGTGGCGCTCATTTCGTCCGAGAGGCGGACGACGTCGTGCATCCCGGCAAGTCTCCGGTCCCTGCTGAAGGCGGTGATGGCTGTCCCCGAATCCGTGGCGCTGAGGAAGAAGTGGACCGGCGCCCTGCGCTTCATGTGCGGGGCTGCGTCGCGATGCCACCACTCCTCGGCGTGCCACTCCTTGCCGAGCTGCACCCAGACGGTCTTGCCAATGACGCGCGCCTCGGTGCCGGGCTGCTGAAAGAGCCGGACCAAAGCGTCCTGCGCGTCCGTGGGAGACAAGTCTGTCTCCCACGTTTCCTCGTTCATGAACCTCGTCGTCGCGGTGCTGCGCATGATGCCCGCGGGCACAGGGGCGGGCTGGTTCAGGATGGCGCCATCCGTCCAGAGAACCACAAGGAGTGCGCCGCCTCCGTACAGGAAGAGGTTGGGGACCAGATTCAGCGGGAAATTCTCCGCCCTGTCAAAGAGGATCTGGAGCAGGAGCCACCCGGCGACGAACGTGAGACCGGCCCAGAATCTCCGACGGCGGGAGTTCAGGAAGAGCAATGCCTTCTGCCTGCGGTTGAGGCGCTCACGGTCCGGGTCGTCGGCGGGGCCCGGGACCTGAGGGGTAGGTTCAGGGGTCATGTTGGCAGCCTTGACTGTTTAGGGCACGGTGCATCCAGTGATGAGGCCGGTCACGCTGCTGGCCTGTCCAGTTGCAGCCTGCTGAGAAGTCCACTGTCCCGGCCCGTTCGTGACCACCCTGAAGGTGACTGTACCGAGATCGAGGAGGCCGGATGGTAGTGACGCCGTCCTGATATTCCTCGGGAGGACTGTGGGCTTGGAGGTCACCCCCAACGCATCCGTTGTCGTCCACGTGTAACCCGTCCAGTCAACTCCCCCTGCGGGCTCAACCCAGTAGAACGTGACAGGCTGTGCAAGCCCGGCGGTGCATGTTAAGGCCCTTGGAGGCATGACAGTACCAGCGTTGAACGTCCCGTTCGCCTGCTGCGGCACTGTCCAGGCCGCCGTCGTCGGTTCCGGGGGAGCCACCGCCAGGGCCGCCCCCAGAGTCAGCAGTCCGACGACGGCTAGACGCTGCCGCTTCACGTCGCGGCTTCCTTTTGCTCGCTTTCATTCCGACGGCGGCGCGGCTCGTCGCGCGGCCAGAAAGCCCACGTTACGACGACGGCCATTGCGACAGTCATTCCGCCCACCACGAGGGGGTTGTTAACGGCATTCACTGTGTAGGCGAGTTCCGGAACGGACCACAGGACGATCCGTACTGTCTGGACTTCATACGGCAGGGGATCGTCAGTGGGGTTGGCGTCGCCGCGCATCGTGATGCTGACGGTGCCGCTTTCTCCCGGCGATACCGACGTGACGCGGTGCGTCACCGGTAGCGCCGACGGCCTGTCAATGGTGATGACGTCTCCCACCCGCACCTCGGACGCCGGGATCTTCTTGACCACGGCGAGCGAGCCAGCCGGAATGGTCGGACTCATGGAGCCGGTCTTGAACATGATCAGCGTGATCTGGAAGAAGAATGCGAGGATTACCAGGACGATGCAAACACTGCCGCCGAGGGCAGCGACGTTTAGGAGTGCGTTGCCTAGACGGCCTCGCATGTTCCTCCGGCTCATGGCTTGTCCTTCCTTGTCTAGGCCGATGTTCCGGTGAAGAGCCAAGTGACTGTTGCGCCCTTGCCCTGGTAGCTGGTGTCGGTGAAGGGCTTGATCCGGACGTCAAAGCAATAACGCAGCGGCGTCTTGCCGCCGTCGGCGACTGGCGTAGGCACCGGCGTAGGCTCTACGGCAGTGACAGGCAGGTAGGCAGACGACGACCCGGCGATGTACGTACGTGTGCCGGCAAATGCGGTGGCGTCACAGATTGTCTCCGCCGCAATCAGCACCGCCCGGTACTCAAGCGCAAGCGTCAGGTCTCCCACCGGCGACAAGCCTCCTACTGACGTCGAACCTGTCAGTGCCACCGTTCCGCCGACCGTAGATTCCGATGAGGTGCGGATATTGAGCCATGCGTATTCCGACGCGCCGGGTGACAGTCCGGTTGCGCCAACCACGAGGGACGCGTCCGCCACTGAGGGGCTGTCCCTCCAGCCCGTGTTGTTGGTGCTGGATTGCAGGCGGAAAGTGCTGGCGGTGAAAGTGCCGGCGGCGTACTCCGAGTCGGACCAGGAAGCGAGGGTCACGCTGGCGCCCACGCCAAGGACGAGGGCACCAGCCAGGACCGCGCGTACACGCGTGAAAGTGCGGTGCCGCAGCGGTTTCACGGGTTTGCGCATGACGTGTTAGGAGTTACTCTTCGCGACGAGCTCCCAGGTGGCCGTGGCAGTCGTGTCCTGAGGGAGATCGCTGGTTGCACTGACTAGAACGCAAAGGTAGACGTTCGCTCCCGCTTCCCCTTCAACAGGTTTGTTGAGGGTAAAGCTGCCCTCACCCGGATCAGTATTGAACTCTGTGTTTATCGGGACAACGGTGTTTTCAAGAGTGGGTACTGCCGCAGTCGAGCAACCTGCCACTGATAGAACCTCAATGATTCCGTAACGGAGTTCCTCGGTGCCTGTAGAGCCCGCGGCAGATTCGACGGTTACTTCTCCCGAATAAGTGCTGTCTGCATCTAGGTGCACTACGTACGGCGCAGCCACTACTTCATCGCGGCTTAGGTTGCCGAAACCTTTCGAGAAGCTCAGCGCATTAGCAGCGCCTGAAGTGTCGTAGTTTTCGAACGGGATAACCCCGTCCTTGCTTCCCACCATTTTGAAGTGGCCGCTACCAAACGCACCCTTCACGAATTCAGAGTCGTTCCACGCCGCCAGGGTCACCGCCGCACCAATGCCGAGGACCAGGCCGCCGGCCAGAATTGCCTTGAGCTTCCTCTTCTTGGAATTATCCGCAGAAGGCGAAGCGGTTACGGGCGCGATTTCAGTTTTGGACATAGTTCCCCCCAGGAATTTACTTTCGGGTTTTTTGCAACAGGATAAATACTGTCACAGCGCTCTCACTTGCCTGCCCCATCACGCCTAAGATCTGCGCAGGATTCCATCAGGATTGAGTCAAGGTTGCCGTGGAGCGATGGAGCGTTGGGGGATAAGCGGCGAAAGCTGAGAGAGCGTCGGGCGATTGGTGGCAGGAAGTGAGAGAGCGTTCGGCCTTAGACGGCAGGGGAGGCCGCGACCACCACGTTTTTGCCCAAGGGGTCCCGGGTGTAGCAGCGCCAGCGCGGGAGGTGAGGAAGGGAATTACGCCGGGCCGGGGGACTGCAGGCCGAGGGCTATGGAGAGATTGGGTTGGGGCTGGGTCAGGTCGCGGGCGCGCAGGACCGCCATGGACTTCGCAGCCACCTTCAGTACGGAGCCGGCGTCGATCGGGCCCGTTTCCACTCCGGTCCCGGCCGTGTTGATCACCATGTCCCAGGCCTCGGCAAACTCGCCGGCCGGGAGCGTGAACTTGATGTCGTCGTCGTGCGCGTTGAAGTACAGCAGGAAGTTCACGTCCGTGATCCGCCGGCCGCGGTCGTCCCGGCCCTGGATGCCGTCCCCGTTGAGGAACACGCCGATGGTCCGGCCGAACCCGCGGCCCCAGTCCTCGGGGAGCATCTCCATGCCGTCCTCGTTCAGCCACACGATGTCCGGCAGCTTCTCGCCCTTGCCGCGCCGGACCGGCCGGCCGTCGAAGAAGGTGCTGCGCCGGAACGTAGGGTGCTGGGCCCGCAGCCGGTTCACCGCTGCCGTGAAGTCCATGAGCGGCATGTCGATGGCGTCCCAGTTGACCCAGCTGAGCTTGGAGTCCTGGCAGTAAACGTTGTTGTTGCCCTGCTGCGTCCGGCCGAGCTCGTCGCCGTGCAGGATCATCGGCACCCCCTGCGAGAGCAGCATGGTGGCAATGAAGTTCCGCTGCTGCCGCGCCCGCAGCGCCAGCACCTTCGGATCCGCCGTCGGCCCCTCAACACCGCAGTTCCACGAGCGGTTGTGGGATTCGCCGTCGCGGTTGCCCTCGCCGTTGGCCTCATTGTGCTTCTCGTTGTACGAGACCAGGTCCCGCAGTGTGAAGCCGTCGTGCGCCGTGACGAAGTTGATGGATGCCACCGGACGCCGCCCCGACCGCTCGTACAGGTCAGCGGAGCCGGTCAGCCGGGACGCGAACTCGCCCAGCGTGGCGGGTTCGCCGCGCCAGAAATCGCGGACGGTGTCGCGGTACTTGCCGTTCCACTCCGTCCACTGCGGCGGGAAGTTGCCCACCTGGTACCCGCCCGGGCCAACGTCCCACGGCTCCGCGATCAGCTTCAC
Organism: Arthrobacter sp. SAFR-023; assembly: GCF_051965295.1. Taxonomy (NCBI): domain Bacteria; kingdom Bacillati; phylum Actinomycetota; class Actinomycetes; order Micrococcales; family Micrococcaceae; genus Arthrobacter; species Arthrobacter sp. SAFR-023. Next base: position 5,519 of record NZ_JBQCMF010000028.1, read on the forward strand.
CTGCGACACGATCGGGTCCTGCTGCACCAGTTCAAAGAACGTGGAGAGCCGGTCGACGTCGTAAAACTCCCGGGCCAAAGCGGCGGCAAGATCGAAGCGGAACCCGTCCACGTGCATCTCGGTGACCCAGTACCGGAGCGAATCCATCAGCAGCTGGAGGGAGTGCGGATGCCGCACGTTGAGGGTGTTGCCGGTGCCGGTGTAGTCCATGTAGTACTGCTTGTCATTCTCCAGCAGGCGGTAGTACGCGGCGTTGTCGATCCCTTTGAAGCTCATGGTGGGTCCCAGATGGTTCCCTTCCGCCGTGTGGTTATAGACGACGTCGAGAATCACCTCGATGCCCGCGCGATGCAGTGAGCGGACCATCGCCTTGAAGTCCTGCACCTGCTGGCCCATCTGGCCGATCGAGCTGTACGTGTTCTGCGGCGCAAAAAACCCGATTGTGTTGTAGCCCCAGTAGTTGCTCAGACCCTTCTCCTGCAACGTCCCGTCATTGACGAACTGGTGCACCGGCATCAGCTCGATGGCCGTGACGCCCAGCCGCTGTAGGTGCGCGATGACGGCGGGATGGGCGACGCCGGCAAAAGTGCCGCGCTGCTCCTTGGGCACCTCGGGGTGCAGCTCCGTGAGCCCCTTGACGTGTGCCTCGTAGATGACGGAGCGGTGGTAGGGGATCCGGGGCGGCCGGTCCCCGGCCCAGTCGAAGAACGGGTTGATCACCACGCCCAGCATGGTGTGCGGCGCGGAATCCTGGTTGTTGCGGGAGGAGGGATCGCCGAAGTTGTAGGAGAACATCGCCGGGTGCCAGTGCACTTGCCCGGCGACGGCCTTGGCATAGGGGTCCAGGAGCAGCTTGTTGGGGTTGCAGCGCTGGCCCCTGGCGGGGTCATAGGGCCCGTGGACCCGGTATCCGTACTTCTGCCCGGGCTGGATCTGGGGCAGGTAGCAGTGCCACACATACCCGTCCGCTTCGAGGAGTTCGACGCGCGTTTCGGTGCCGTCTCCGGCTATCAAACACAGCTCGACGGCGGTGGCCACCTCGCTGAAGAGCGCGAAGTTTGTCCCCATCCCGTCAAAGGTCGCACCCAGTGGATACGCGCTGCCCGGCCAGACTTCCATGATCACTCCTGCGGCTGTTCAGTTGTCTCGGAGCCATGCTCAATGTCAAGTTGGGGTCCGCGCGCCTCGCCCTGGTTCAAGGCTAAGCATACTTAGTACTTTCGCCAAGCTAGATTCAGGTCCCGGAGCAATGTAAATCAAATCGTTGTGATTCTGGCCTCGCGGAGCCCACGTTTCCGCCGTGCCGCCCCGGCCGCCGCCTACGATAAAGGGGATGACTCCGAACAGCCCGCCGCCCTTCAGCCTTCGCGGCATTGCTGTTCCGGCGTTCGGCCCTGCCCTTCTGTTCAGCGTTGGCCAGGGCGCCATCCTCCCTGTTGTGGCGCTGTCCGCCCGTGAACTGGGCGCATCCGTTGCCGTGGCCGCCCTGATTGTCACGCTCATGGGGCTGGGCTCGTGGTTCTTCAACCTGCCGGCGTCAATGATCACCCTGAAGTTCGGCGAACGGTGGTCCATCGTGGGTGCGGCCGCCGCGGGGGCGCTGGCGCTGCTGGCCGCCGGGCTGTCGCTGGTGATCAGCGACGGGCTCTGGCTGCTCGCGGTGGCGATGGCCGTCGTCGGGATGTCCGCCGCCGTCTTCAGCCTGGCCCGGCAGAAGTACCTCACCGAAGCTGTTCCGGTGGAGTTCCGCGCCCGTGCCCTGTCCACGCTGGGCGGCGTGAGCCGCATCGGAACCTTTATCGGCCCGTTCATCGGCGCCGCGGCCATGGCATTCCTGGGCATCAGCGGCGCGTACTGGGTGGGTGTGGCCGGCATGGCGGCGGCCGCCGTCCTGGCCGTGGCAGTCCCCGACCTGGTGGCGGTGCACGGATCTGACGGCAAGACCGGCCCGGAGCCCACCCTGCGCGGCGTGGCCGTCTCGCACGCGGGTGTTTTCCTGACCGCCGGAATGGGCATCCTGCTGCTCAGTGCCCTGCGCGCCTCCCGGCAGGTGGTGATCCCGCTGTGGGCCGACCACCTGGGCCTGGACCCCACGCACGCTTCTCTGGTGTACGGGCTCTCCGGGGCAATCGACATGCTGGTCTTCTATCCCGCGGGCAAGGTGATGGACCGGCGCGGGCGGCAGTGGGTGGCCATCCCGTCCACGCTGATCATGGGCGTGGCGCTGGTCCTCATCCCGCTCACCGGCGGGTTCACCAGCCTGCTGCTCGCGGCCCTGCTGATTGGCTTCGGCAACGGAATCAGCTCCGGCCTGGTGATGACGCTCGGCGCCGACTTCTCGCCCGACCGCGGCCGCGGGCAGTTCCTGGGCCTCTGGCGGTTCATGGCTGACGCCGGCTCCACCGGCGGGCCGGTGCTCCTCTCCGCAGTGACGGCCGTGGCCTCGCTCGGTGCCGGCGTGACGGCCACGGGCGTACTGGGGTTTGCGGCGGCAGGTGTGTTCGCCGTCGTGCTTCCCAGACTCAGGCACCGCCGGAACTACTGAGGTCCGGAAAGCCGCGCTGATATATTACGACGGCGGGACGGCCCGCTTTGGCGGAAGAGTTAGGTTAGCCTACACTCAGCTTTGGCCGTTCTGGCCGTTTCACTCGTCTGCAGCGTCGCAGGCACTCATATCTAGGTGGTTTCGTTGCGCTCTTCCTTCCCGCTGTCCGTGTCCGTGGGGCTCGTGGCGCTTCTTTCCCTGTCCGCCTGCGGCTTCAGCGGCGAGTCCGGCAAATCCAGCCAGGCGGCCGACCCTGACCAGCGGATCGTCGTCGACAACTTCCGCGCACCCGTGGCGGACTGGGCGCTGGAGAGCGACGCCGCCTACATCCTGTCCCTGTCCGGTTGCCTCGAGACGCTGACGCGCTACGACGAGACCCAGGGCAAGATCGTGCCGTCGCTCGCCACGGAGTGGAAGCAGGTCTCCGACCTCGAGTGGGACTTCAAGATCCGCCAGGGCGTTAAGTTCCAGGACGGTGCCGCGCTGGACGCCAAAGCGGTGGTGACCTCGCTGCAGAACGTCCTTGACGCCGAAGTCCCCGCCCGCGCGTTCAGCCCCAAGGTGGTCAAGGCGGTCAAGGCCGTCGACGAGAACACCGTCCGCGTGACCACGCCAACGGAGAGCCCGCTGGTTCCCTACCGGCTGGCAAGCGTCAACACCGGCGTGCTGTCCCCGGCCGCCTTCAAGGGCGAGACCGTCGACCCGTTCGGCCACTGCACCGGCCCCTTCAAGCCGGTGTCTGAGAAGCCGAAGCAGTCCCTGACGCTGGACCGCAACGAAAACTACTGGGGCGGGCAGGTGCAGCTTGCCGGCGCCGAGATCCGGTTCATCACTGATGGCGCCACCCGCACCGCGCAGGTCCAGACCGGCGAAGCGGACGTGTCCCTGTCCATCCCCGTCTCGGGACTGGCTGCCCTGGAGTCGGACTCCAACGTCAAGGTCCTGAAGGCGGATTCGCCGCGGACCGCCACGCTGTACATGAACAACGGCAAGGCCCCGTTCGACGACGTCGGCTTCCGCAAGGCGGTCCGCTCGGCTCTCGATCTGGACGCCCTGGCCGCCAGCGTCTACGAAGGCGCTGCGGTCCCCGCCACCGGTCCGTTCGCGCCGTCGGAGCCGTGGGCCGCCGAGGGTGCCCAGGCGCCGAAGCAGGACCTCGACGCCGCCAAGAAGCTCCTCGCCTCCGCCGGCTACACTGCCGGCCGGCCGCTGGAGATCATCGCGATCGTGGAGCGCGCGGAGTTCGCTGACGTGGCCACCGTCATCCAGGAGAACCTGAAGGCCGTGGGCGTTCCGGTGAAAATCACCACCAAGGAGTACGCCGCCGTGGAACCGGACCTGCTGTCCGGCAACTACGACATGGTACTGAGCCAGCGCAACCGCCTGATCGACATCGCCGACCCCATCGGCTTCCTCACCGCGGACTACACCTGCGACGGCACCTACAACCTCAGCCACTTCTGCAACGCGGAGTACGACAAGAAGCTCGCCCAGGCAGCCACGACGGCCGACTCCCAGGCGCGCTACCGGCTGTACGCCGAGGCCGGCCAGATCCTCCAGGACCAGGCCGTGAACGTTTGGCTGGTCAACGAGCAGGCCACCGACGCCGTCCGCACCGACCTGCAGGCGCACGTCCAGGACCCCCTGGCCCGCTATGTGCTCCGGGCCGAAACGGCCAAGTCCGGATCGTGACGCCCCGGTACCGCGGACCCCTAGTGCAGGGTCCGGCATGATGCTGTTCCTCGCCAGGAGAACGGCGGCCCTGGTGGTCGCCGTTCTTCTGGCGTCTTTCGTGGTGTTCCTCATCCCGTACGTGACCCCCGGTGACCCGGTGCGCAAGATCATCCGCTCGCGGGTGGCCGGCGACGCCGTCGATGATTCCGCCGTCCAGGCACTGACCGCCCAGCTGGGGCTCCAGGATCCCCTGTGGACCCAGTACCTGCGTTGGCTTGGGCGGTTCGCGAGCGGCGACATGGGCCTGTCCTACACCAGCCGCACGCCCGTGGTGGACCAGGTGCTGCCCGCCCTCTGGGTGACGCTCAGCCTGGTGGTCATGACGCTGGCCGTGGCGGCTCTGATAGCGGTGATCCTCGGCATTGCCGCCGCGCTGAACGAGGGGCGGGCGGCGGACAAGGCCATCACCGCCGTCTCCCAGGCGTTCATCGCCATGCCGGAATACTGGCTGGCGCCCATGCTGGTGCTGGTCTTCGCGCTGGAACTGTCCGTTCTGCCCTCGGCCGGGTGGGAAGGCCCGACGTCGGCCGTACTGCCCGTGGCGGTCCTCGCCTTGCGCCCGGCGAGCCATTTCACCTCCGCGGTGCGCGAGGGCATGCTCGACGCGCTGGGCGCAGACCACGTCACCGCCGCACGCGGCAGGGGAGTGAGCTACTTCCATACCGTGCGGAAGCACGTGATCCCGAACGGCCTGCTGCCGCTCACCACGCTCGCGGCCGTGTGGTTCGCGGGCCTCCTGGGCGGGTCGGTTATCGTCGAGGTCATCTTCGCGATTCCCGGGATGGGACGGCTGCTGTTCGACGGTGTTCTGAACAGCGACATTCCGCTGGCGCAGGGAGCAGTGGTGGTCGTCGTCGGCCTGGCTGTCCTGCTGACCACGGCCGCGGACCTGGTCCACGGGCTCCTCAACCCCCAGGTCAGGATGCGGCATGCGTAGACTTCCCCTGCACATCCGGCTCGCCTGCTGCATGCTGGCCGTCGTGGTGCTGTCCGTGGCCCTGGCCGGCTGGATCGCGCCCTATCCGTCCGCGGAACAGGACCTCGCCTCCCGGCTGTCCGCGCCCACCGGAGCCCACTGGCTGGGCACCGACCATCTGGGCCGCGACACCCTGAGCAGGCTGCTCGACGGCGGCCGCTTCTCCCTGACCATCGCCGCCCTCGCCACGGTGCTCACCGCGGTCATCGGCACGGCGATCGGCGTCCTCAGCGCGCGCCGGCGGGGGTGGCTGGACGAGTTCTTCACCCGCACCAACGACATCCTGCTGGCCATGCCGGAGATGGTGGTGGCACTGTTCCTCGTGGCCGCGCTGGGAGCAGGCTATCCGTCCCTGCTGCTGGCCCTGACCGTCACAGGCTGGACACCCTTCGCGCGGCTCGCCCGGGCCCTGGCCTACGACGTTTCCGCCCGCGGCTTCATCGAGGCGGCCCGCGTGCTGGGCTGCACTCCCTGGTTCACGGTGCGGCGGCACATACTGCCGCACCTGGCCGCGCCGCTGCTGGGACAGGCCACGCTCCGGTTCGGGCAGTTCCTGATCAGCGTCGGCGCCCTGTCCTACCTGGGCCTCGGTGTGCAGCCCCCGCAGTCCGACTGGGGCTCGATGCTCGCCGCCGCCCAGCCGTACGCCGTGAGGTCGCCGATGACCATCCTCGCGCCCGGCCTGGTGATCTTCACGGTGGCGCTGTGCGTCACGCTCATTGGCCAGCACCTGGCGCGCATGTCCAGCAGCCGGCTGCTGCTGGCTTCCGCCCCTGCACCGGAGGTCACCCATGCGTAAGGGCCTGATCATCGAAGACCTGCACGTCAGCCTGCGGGCTCCCGCCGGGGGTCCATCCGTCCGTCCGGTGCTGTCCGGCGTCGGCCTCACCGTGGCACCCGGCGAGTTTGTCGCACTCGTGGGGGCGTCCGGAAGCGGCAAGACGATGACCGCGCTGTCCGTCCTGGGGCTGCTGCCGCCGCAGATCCAGGCCGTGTCGGGGTCCATCACCCTGGGCGGAACCGACCTGCTTGCGGCCAGCGGCGCGGAGCTTAACCGCCTGCGCGGCGGCCGGATCGGGATGCTGTACCAGCAGCCCAAGCGCATGTTCAACCCACGCATGACCATTGGCAGTCATCTGGCGGAGCCGTTGAAGCTGCACCGCGGCCTGCGCGGACGCCTGGCCAGGGCGCAGTCGCTGGAGCTGCTCACCAACGCCGGGTTCGAGGACCCGGAACGGGTTGCCCGGGCGTATCCGCACCAGCTGTCCGGCGGCATGGCGCAGCGGGCCATGCTGGCACTGGCCATGGCCGGACAGCCGGAGCTGCTGCTCGCCGACGAGCCGACGTCCGCGCTGGACAAGGTGCTGGAGCGGCAGATCCTGGAACTGATCGACTCCCAGCGGCGCCAGCACGGGCTCGGCGTCCTCTACATCACGCACGACCTGGCCACCGTCTCCGCCTTCGCTGACCGCGTGGTGGTGATGGATGCCGGCCGCGTCCAGGAGGAAGGCCCCGCCAGATCCGTCCTCGGCGCACCCCAAACTGCTTGTGCCAGGGAGCTGCTGGAGGCGTGCGCCCTCACCCGCCGTCGAATTGTTGTGGCCGGGGAGGCCCTCGGCCTCGCGCCGTCCCGAGACATCCTGGCGCTGGACGGCGTCACCAAGCGGTTCGCCAAGGGGCGCAGCGCCCGGCCGGCTCTGGAGGACGTCTCGCTGAGCCTCCGCGAAGGCGAGATCCTCGGCGTCCTGGGCCAGTCAGGCTCCGGGAAGAGCACGCTGGCCCGGCTGCTGGTGGAGGTTGAGGCCCCCGACCGCGGCAGCATTACCCGGACAATGCCGGCAGGGGGGGGCAAGGACGACGGCGGCGGCGGCAGTCTCGGTGTCCCCGGCACCGAGGTGCAGCTCGTCTTCCAGGAACCGCACGACGCGTTCGACCCGCGGATGAGACTGTTCGCCAGCCTGGAAGCGCCGCTGCTCAGGCAGCGGACGGGCACGGCGGACGGGCGCCGGGAGCGCATCCACCAGGCCGTCCGGGATGTTGAGCTGGACACCGACCTGCTGGACAGGTACCCAAGCCAGTGTTCGGGCGGCCAGCTGCAGCGGCTGACGATCGCCCGGGCCCTGCTGCTGGACCCGGCAGTGCTGATCTGCGACGAGGCGACGTCGGCGCTGGATGCCGTCACGCAGCGCAAGGTCCTGGATCTGCTGCTGCGCCTGCACCGGGACCGCCGGCTTTCGCTGATCATGATTTCCCACGACATGAACGTCATCCGGTACATGAGCCACAGGGTGGCCGTGCTGTACCAGGGCGCCCTGGTGGAGCTGGCCGGTACCTCCGAGTTCTTCGCCCACCCCCGGCACGGGCACAGCAAGGAGCTGGTGGCGGCGGCCCGCGTGCATCCGGCGGCCTGCGCTGCTCCCGTTGCCTGCAGTGACCTTGCGGCCTGTGCTCATCGGGTGCTCGGCGCGAATGTTGCTGGCGGCCGGCCCGGGATTTCCCGCGCCCTGGAACTCGTCAGCGCCCCGGACGCCTAGGGACGCCTGGTTTTGAAGTCATACCTGCCTGAAACGCGTGTTCTGCTCGGCACCCAGATGGTGTTCAATCTCGGGTTCTACGCAGTGATTCCCTTCCTCGCCGGCGCCATGGGCGGGGATTACGGACTGGACGCCGCCGCCGTCGGCCTTGTTCTGGGCGCCCGCACCTTCAGCCAGCAGGGGATGTTCCTGTTCGGCGGCCTGCTGGCCGACCGGTGGGGTGCCCGGCGGGCGATCCTGGCCGGCTGCTTGGTCCGCATCGCCGGGTACGCCACCCTGGCGGCTGCGTCGGATTTCACGCTGTTCCTCCTCGGCGCCGTGCTCACCGGTGCGGGAGGTGCGCTGTTCTCGCCCGCGCTGGAGTCCCGGCTGTCGCACGCGGACCGTGCGCATGCCAGCGCCGAGGAGCGCGCTCCAGGCAAGGGCCGGCGCTCGGTGTTCGTCTGGCTGGCCATCACGGGGGAGATGGGCGCCCTCGTCGGCCCGCTGCTCGGGGCGGCCCTGCTGGGGTGGGGCTTTGACGCGGCGCTGGCGGCGGGAATCGCAATCTTCGTTGCCGTGACGGTCCTGCTGTGGTTCCGCCTCCCCGCAGGGCCACCAGGGAAGCCGGAAACTGCCGGAGCGCGGGACCCGGAAGCCACACCGGGCCAGTCCCGCAACGCACTCGGGTGCCTGAAGAACCGGCGCTTCGTGGCGTTCTGCCTGCTCGCCAGCACCAACATGGTGGCCTACAACCAGCTCTACTTCGCGTTCCCGCTTGAGCTGGACCGGCGGGGGCTGGACGCTTCGTGGCTGGCCATGCTGTTCCTGCTGGCCTCCGTGCTGACACTGCTGCTGCAGCTGCCGGTGGCCGGGGTGGGTCAGCGGCTGGGGCCGGGCCGGGCCATGTCGGCGGGTTTCCTGCTGGAGGCAGCTGCCTTGGCGGCCGCCGCTTTGACGTCCGTTCAGGCGGAAGCCGGCGGTGCTGTGGCGGGAAATTCTGGAGTGGGAGGGCCCGTACCGGCTGGTTCGGCGGAGGCCGGCGCCGTGGCGCTGATGGCGGGCATCGTCGGCGCGCTGATCCTCGGCCACATGCTCCTGCGGCCCACCATCCTGTCGCTGATCCCGCGGTTCACCCCGCCGGAAGGGGCAGCCTCGGGGCGCGGCGCGTATTACGGGCTGTCCGCCACCTGCGGCGGCATTGCCGTGCTGGCGGGAAATGCACTGCTGGGCTGGCTGCTGGATCTGACGGACCGGAACCACTGGTGGCCGGGAACGCCCTGGCTGCCGATGGTGGGCCTCGCGGTCCTGGCTGCCCTGTTGCTGCCGCGGCTGCTGCACGGGATTCACCGCGCCAGCACCCTCGGGACGGCGACGGACCCGGCCCCCATACCCAACTGACTCGCAGTCGTTGTCGTTTTCGAGGCTGAAAAGGACAACAACTGCGAGTCAGTTGGGCGGCCTGCGGGAGGTGGGGCGGGGCCGTTAAGGTTCGGGTTACATCCCCGTCCAGCGGCGGAGCGTGCTGTTCACGAGGCCGATCAGCACGGCCGTCCACCAGCAGGCCTGCGAGATGCTGAGTGCGATCAGCAGGCGCGTGCGCAGCCGGCGGCCCAGTTCGCTGAAGCTGGTTTCCCGCGGAAGCGCGAACATCTTGTGCATGGCCGGTGCGATGCTCAGGCCGTTCAGCATCAGAATGAGCACACAGCCGAGCTTCACGGCGGTCACAGGATTGGTGATGTCGGGCTGGATGAGCGCTCCGGAAGCCAGCAGAAGCGCCAGGCCGCCCCAAATCAGCGGCTTTGTTGCGCGTTCAAGCTTGGGAGATGCATGCATGTGCACCTTGCCCATAAGCCACAGCAGGCCCAGCCAGTCGACAACAAGGATGGTGCCGAAGGCCAGCACGAGGGCGAGGATATGGCCGGCAAGCCCGATGCGGTGCAGTACCGGACCGAACTCCACGAAGTGCCCCACCAGCAGGGAGGCGAGCCAGCCTGCGGTGCAGAGGACGCCCAGCAGGAACAGCCGGACGGTCTGCTTGCGGGACGTGGGGGTCCTCAGCGCGGCGCGGTCGCGGCGGGCCGGGACTGTTCGGCGCTGGGGTTGATACCTGGGTGCGGGGTTTGTGGCGGTACGGGTTTCAGGGCGGGTCAAGGTGGTGCGGGTGTCGGCGAACATAATGCCGGCCTTTCATCACTGTTGTGCTCCCCTGAGAGTGGTGCCGGGAGCTGGGCTGACCGGGGCGTTCCGGACAGCAGAGCATTGCTGGGCTTGATTGGGGATTTTTGTGGGGGCCAGGAGTGGCTGGCGCGCTGCGATGCAGGGCGAGGCCCCTGGACGTGCTCCAGAGGAGTTTCGGTTTACCTAAATGAATACAATACGGGTTGATTTATGGATTAAGCAAAGAAAGAGTTCTGTATTTCTCGGCGTGGCGGCTCTGATTTACGCCAGGTTTCAGGTAATGCGCATATTTTGTGTGGGCCTCCCGCGTGTGTGCAGAAGGCCCGCTATTGGGGGTTTGCGCCCCGGGTTAATCGCGCTTCAGTCGTCCGAACCGTGGCCGCCGCTGTCTTCCCTGGACCCGGAATCCTTGCGCTGCCCGCCCTTGTCATCGCCCAATTCCGGGAGGGCCCGAAGGCCGCCTTTGTCGTCGCCCGGCTGGCCGGTGACGACGGCGGGATCCCCGGCAGCGACCCCGGACGGGGAACCGAAGGTGCCGCCGGGCTGCGGCGCAGCAGGGCCGGCGTCGGGCGTTTCCGTAACAGTGCCGTCCTTATGATCCCGATCGTCACCGGGCTCGGACGACGGCGACGGCGTAGGCGACGGCGATGTCGCCGTCCGCCGGCCGCCCTTGCCGTCACGGGATTCCGGCGCCCCGGTAGTCTTTGCGGGGGCGGAAGTTGTGCTGCCGCCGTCGACCACGGACGTCACATTAGGCGTGGCCTTCGCGCTCGCGGCGGCGGTCGGTGCCGCAGTGCTGCTGGAGTTGTGGGGCAGGAGGACGCTGTTCGCGTCGCCGGTACCGGACGGCGTGGTGCTCAGCACCTGCGTGTTGACGGCGAGAGCGGCGGATCCGGTTACGAGGATCCCGGCAACGGAAAGCGCGAGGGCTGCTCTGGTTTTCATGGATCCTCCAGGGTCGTCGGGAAGGGCTTTGTGGGGAGGTTAGGAACCGGCGGCCATCATCCTCCGTCCTGGATCTCCTGCAAATGCGCCAGCATTGCCTGTTCCGGGTGTCCTGGATGCTCGGAGACGTGCCTGAGCAGTGACAACCGGAGGTCCGATCCCAGACTTTCGTCGCCGAGAATTTCGCCGATGAGCCGCATGAGTTGGCGCTGCATTATGCCGCCCTCGGGAGCGCGGTGCGCTGGCCGCTGGTTTGCCCAGGCCTGGTCAGGAAGTGCTGGGCCGCCGGCAGCCTGGTGAGCAGGCAGCCTCTCTTGCTTGTGGGACTGCCAGAGGCTGTCACCGGGTGAGTGCGGGTCCGGGGTCATCATCTTATTCACCTTCCACCTTCGCCGCCCCGCGGGCCCTTCCGGCATGCGCTGAGACCGGCGGCGTTGCCGGCAAGATCCCGGTATGAAGGGAAAATGCCGTCTGCGGTAATTGTTGCGCCAGGTAATGGTGGATTTACCGATGAACCTTGGACCGCCGAAGAGGGTGAGGCCCCCCAAGCCGGAGGACGCGGCAGCAAGAGCGCGGCGGCGAGCGGCCGCTGCTGGGTGGGGGGTCGCAGTTCTCCAAGGTTGACCGGGAATTTCCTAGGAGCCGCTGGCACTCTTTTTCCATCTGGTCCGAAGCCACAGCCGCGAGTGGTCGTTCAGCCAGTTGGCCGGCCCGGCATTGCACACCCTGACATGCCGGGCCGGCACCCCCCCATCCGGTCAGAACAGCTGCTCCACGACCACCTGGGTGAGTTGGCGGATGATGGCCGTCTGTACGGGGATGTCTGCAACGCTGGGGCCCCGGGAGTACACGACGAATGCGAAGGCGCGCTGGCCCTGGACCAGGATGCTGGCGTCGTGCAGGTTCCCGTTGAGCAGCCCGTACTTATGGAAAACGGTAACGGCCGGCGGCACGGCGGCAGGGATCAGCGACTCAAAGTTCGTGTTCTGCATGTAGGACAGCAGCTCGGCGGTGTGGGGCGCGCTGAGCAGGCGCCCGTTGTACAGCTGGACCAGAATCCTGGCCGTCTCCGCCGCGGACAGGGTGTTGTAGGTCCTGTCGTACGGAATGCCGAGCGACGCCGCGTAGTCGTGGATCCCCTGGTAGCCGACTGCCCCCAGGATCAGGGCCCAGGATGTGTTGTTGCTCTGCTGGATCATCTGGCGGATCTGGAAGGCCGCGGTAGTGCCGCCCATTGGCGCTGCAAGGGACACCACACCTGCTTCGGCCAGGTGGTAGTACGCGGCGGCGGCAAGGATCTTGCCCGTGCTGGCCGCGACGAACTTCTCTTCGACGCCATACTGGCGGGCAACGCCGTCGGACATGTCAACCAGGGCAACCCCCACCTGGTACCTGCTGTTAGCCGCGATGATGGCGCTGAGCTGCTGCTCCAGAGTTGCGTTGGCGGGGGCCACCGGCTGCGGCGGCGGTGGGGGTGGGCCAGGGGCCGCCTTTGGTTTTGGCGCGGCGGGTGCCGGGGTGGGACGGACGACGGCGGCGCGCGGGGAAGGTGCCGCCCGCTTAGTGGCCGTCACCTTGGGTTTGATGGCTTTTGTTGGGCTGGGGACCGGCGTCGTCGCTTGTTTAAAAGGCTTGGTTGCCTGCCCTGCCGGGGTTCCGGAAGGGGAGGCCGCCGCCGGCATGGCCCTTGATGGCACCGGTGACGGCGCCACGGCTGACGCGTAGGCAGTGGTTGCGGTCAGCACCATCGCGGCGCAGATGATCAGCAGCCGGCCGCGCGGCTCTGCAGGCCAGGGAACTGTCCGGGTGGTTGCTGCCGCGCCAGGCCGGCGGCGGCCGGGGGCACGATGCCGGCCCGGAGCCCTGCTCATTACCGGGTCCTCATTGCCCGGATTTCCGGACCCGGTCCGGGAATGTGTACCGACTGCCACCGCCCTCACCCCACTTCGTCTGCCGCTTCGTCAGGGGCGGCATACGGCCACGCTGGCACTCGGAGGTTGGGAAAAGGTGGAACTCTGGTTGGAAAACAGTTGACCTAGGCCACCAAAATGGGGGATGGTCCGGTCAGGGCAGTGTTCTCGGGCTCGCGGGAATGATGGGGATCAGGCCGGTGGGGAGCTTGATGTCGGCGTCTTCGGGGCGGTCCTGCCCCGCCCGTTCCATGGCCGCCCGGAAGTGGGGCAGGCTGCGCTCAACCATGTCCGCGCTGGCAGTGAGGGACATCCGGAAAAACCCCGGTGTCTCGAACAGGACGCCCGGAAGCACAAAGACGTCCTCCTGGCCGAGCGCCTCGGTGAAGGCCTCGTCGTCTTCAATGGGGGAATGGATGAATAGGTAGAAGGTGCCTTCGGGCGGCCGGAGCTGGTATCCCATCCCGCCCAGCTCCTGGACCAGCCGGTCCCGCTTCTGCTGCAGCTGGCCGACGTCGATGGTGAACGTCTCCAGCCGCGGAAGCGCGTACTGCAGCACCGCGTTGGGGTAGATCCAGCCCATGGCCAGCTGCATCGCCTCGACGGCGGTGCCGAGCTCCTTGCGGTCCGGCATGCTCGGCGGCAGCGCCAGGTACCCGATCCGCTCGCCCGGCGCCAAGTGCGTCTTGCCGTACGAATAGGCCAGGAGGGTGTAGGGATAGAACTCGGCGGGGCTGTGGAAGCGGGCGCCGTCGAAGACGATCCTGTTGTACGGCTCGTCGGACACCAGGTAGATGCGCCGCCCTATCCGTGCCGACGCCTCGTCGAGGAGGGTTGCCAGCTGGCGGAGGAGTTCGGGCGGGTAGATCCTGCCGGTGGGGTTGTTCGGCGAATTGATGATCACCACCCGGGTCCGCTCCGTGATGGCCGCCTTAATGGCCGCCAGATCGAGGTCGAAGGTCTCGAGGTCGATCCGGACCTTCACCGGGACCAGTCCGGCCTCGACAGCCAGCGGTTCGTAGAGGAACCACGGCGGCAGGCTGTAGATGACCTCGTCGCCAGGATCGGTGACCGCCTTGAGCGCGAGGGCGATGGCGGTGAAGCCGCCGGTGGTGAGGTACAGGTCCTCGGCTTCGAACGGAACATCGAGCAGCCGGCTTAGCGAGTCCGCGGCCGCCTCCCGGGCATCCGCCTCATTGGTTTTGTACGCGAACCACTGGTCGTCATGCGGGTGGAGCGCGTCCCGGAGCGCATCCACGTAGGCGTCCTGCGGCATCTGGTGCGGGTTGCCCAGGGTGAAGTCGCAGATGCCGGGATGATGTTTGCGGCGAGCGTAGGTGGAATGGTTGAGGTGCTCGGAGATCCTCTGGAAGGACGGAATGGAGGCCACCTCAAGGGCGCGGCGCGAGGCGGGGGAGTCCGTCACAGCCCGGTTTCCTGCGGCTTGGCAGTGGCCTTCGCCGTGAGCAGCAGATACTCCCATTCCATCTGTGCGGGCGTATCGCCGTGGGCTTCGATGTACGTGCTGGCAAGCTCCGTCAGGGCCTCGTCCAGGGCCTTGGCTTTCTGGTCCTCGCCGGACAGGGACTTGTACACGGAGATGGTGGGGCCGTAGTGCGACTTGAAATAGTGCACGAAGTCTTCGGGCTGGCGGAAGCTCGTGACGGCAACGGTCCGCTTCTGCGCCCGGATGTCGTCCAGCCGTCCGCCGAACAGCTCACGGACGTGGTCCTCCCTGCCCCACAGCGGTGACGGCTGTGCGCCGGGCGGCGGGGGCGGCGCGAAGGGTTTCATGGCGGCGAACATCTGGCCGATGAAGCCTTCCGGGGTCCAGTGCAGCAGCCCGACGGTCCCGCCCGGCCTGCAGACGCGCACCAGTTCGTCGGCGCTCGCCTGGTGGTGTGGGGCGAACATGGCGCCGAGGCAGGACATGACGACGTCGAACTCGCCGTCCGCAAAGGGGAGATTCTCTGCGTCGGCCTCCACCCATTCGAGCTCAACCCCGCGGTCGGCAGCCTGCCGCCGCCCGGCGTCGAACATCTCCGGGGTGAGGTCGCTGGCGACCACCCGGGCACCCATCATGGCCGCCGGAATGGCCGCATTGCCGGCGCCCGCGCCGACATCCAGGACGCGCTGGCGCGGTTTGATGTTGCAGGCCTGCACCAGGATGGCGCCCAGGTCCAGGAGGAGCTCGCTGGCGAGGGCAGGGTAGTCGCCCTGCGCCCACATGGCCCGGTGCTTTTCCTTCAGGGCCTTGTCCGCCCCGGCCTGGTCGTTCATGTCCGCGCACCTCTGCGTTCGCAGGTCCAGTTCCAGCGCACTGCCCAGTCAGTGGAGGCTGTGGTGCGACTTATTGTGGGCTCCGCGGCCGGGGTTGTAAAGGTCGCGGGCGGTGGGGACGGGGGAGGGGAGGTCAGCGCCCTGGTCAGTTCCGGCGTCGGACGGCGTACGCGAACAGCGACGTCGTGGCCACGGTGGCCAGGTACCCGGCTATCACGATCAGTGAGATACCCGCCCAGAAGTAGTTGGTGGTGCTGGCCTCGTGGCCGATGCCCGGGGCGATCATGACCAGCGAGTACACGGACACCGCCGCCGAGGCCAGCCCCAGCACCATCGGCAGCCCGATCCACAGCCGGGCCGATCCCCAGTGCCCGCCGAAGCCGTCCCAGACGTTCCATTCGTGGCCGTCATTGCGGAGAATCAGCCAGCCCGCGGGAATCATGAAGCAGCCCACCACTAGGAATGCCGCCACCACATCCGCCGGCCGGTGCCACTGGTTCACGAGCGTGGACATGCCCGAGGCAATGGCAAAGGTGCCGCCGACAAAGCCGGCCAGCGGCCGCCACCGCGGGGACGACATCAGGAATACCGCCGCCGCCGCGGACGCCGCAAGTGTGGTGTGACCGGACGGCAAAGAGTTCAGTTCCAGCGTCTCTACGCCCCGGTACGGCCGCACCGGCAGCAGGTCCTTGAGCACCTGGGTAGCGATGTTCGCTGCGACGCACGCCGCAACGGCAATGCCCGCGGCCCGCCATCGACGGTGAATCACCGTTACCAGGAGAACGATGACGGCGGCCATCACCAGGGAGATGGTAGGCAGCCAGTCCAGGAACCTGGTGGTCACCTTGCCCGCGGGCCCGTGGATGTCCACGGCCTCCACCAGGGCGGACTCGTCGATGAACTGGCCCGTCGTGGTGCGGACGAAGTAGTAATAGGTGGCCGCGAGCCCGGCGGCGCAGGCCAGCGTGGCCACGGCGAAGAGGAAGCCGGTGCCCGCCGCGAGGCGCATCCGTCCGGCAGGCCGGCGGGGCTTCTGACGGCCCTGCTGCTGGCGGCCCTGTTTCTTACGGCGGGGGTCCCTGAGCTGGAAAGTCATCGTCACAAGGGTGTCACAGTTTGCTGGGAGGCGCCTGTCCGGCGGGTGAGTGGATCCTGCTCGCCCGGCTTTCCCTGATGCTCGACTCCGTGGGGCAGGGGGATTACGTTGGGGGCATGACCGAAAACCCAGACGAAACCCGCACTGTTTCCGAAGAGCCCGGTCGCGCAGAATCCGACCGCGACGAAACCGACCTCAGCACCAAGCTGGATCCGGATTTCATCCCGCAGCAGGGCGAGACCCCCGAAGCCAAGCGCGCCCGGGAGCATCCCGAGGAAACCGGTAGCTGACGCCCTGCACCGTGGCCGGTCCGGGGGGCTAAACACAGGCCGGCTGACGGCTAAAGTTGGTGCATGGGCGGTCTCGTGGATGTACCTGGCCCCATCTTGGAAATAATGACGTGGGTGGGCTTCCTCCCCGGCGTGCCGTTGCTCGTGTGGGGACTCATTATCGAACGGCGCCGTTGCGCCTGGACCAAGACCACGGGTGAGGTTTACACGGCCGGCGGATTCACCGGCTTCCGCTGGACCGACCAGGAGAACGTCCCGCGCCAGACCCTGGTGGACTCCGACGTCGCCCGGGGCCTCGTGGCCGGCACCCAGGTGGAGCTCCACTACGACCTCTGCCACCCTTCACGCTGGGGCCTGAAACCGCCTAAGCACGACAACGTCATCCTGGTCCTCGGCTGGATCCTCACCGGAGTGGGCATCCTGAGCACCGTCGGGGGTTTCGTGCTGCTGCTCTTCTGAGGATGAACCAACCCGGGGCCGAACATGCGTCGGGTACCCTTGCCGCGGCGGGTACCCGGTCTGTGGGGCAGCGGTGCTGCGTTGTTCTCCTGCTAGGCGCGCGGATCCACTGTTGCAGCCCGGCCGCCGCGTGCGGGACGTCCGCCGCGCCGGTTCCGGTCCCGCAGGTGGTCCAGCAACGCCTGTTCGGGATGCCCGGGGTTCTCTGCCAGATGCCGCAGGAGCCGGCGCCGGACCTCCGATCGCGGATCGGCCGTGGCGAGCACGTTGTGGATAATATCCAGGACCTGTTGATGGAGTTCGGAGTCGTCCACCGTCACAGTCGTCGGTTCGCCAGTGGCAGCGTCGACTGTTGCCCCCCACCGTTCCGGCGGGATGGGTTCATACAGGTCGCGGAATTCCGTCTGCATCACTGGCTCCTTCTTGCGGGGAGAAACTGCTTCTGCGGATTGCCTCCGGGTACGCCTAGCCATTGCTGCTGCCACTCCTGCCGTCGTTGCTGGAGAGACCGCCTTGGTCTTCGAGCTGGCTCGAGGACGTTGAATCGTCGATGGGCGTCGGTGCCGGGGAAGTGACCTGGGCCGGTTGCACGAACTCGACGCCGGACTCGTCGCCGGACTCGTCGCTGGAATCGGAGGAAGGGTCATCGGATGCCGGTGCCGTCGGGGACGGTTCGGCTGCTTGCGTCGAGAGCGGAGAGGAAGAAGCATCGTTCAGCGGAGCCGATTTAGGCGCCGGTGAGGTGGTCTTGGGCGAGGCAGTGGGGTCGGTGGCTGGCGACAACCGCCGATTTCCTGTGGATCCCTCGAGCTTTTCGACCGAGTGGCTGGGTGCCTCTTCGCTAACAATCACGCCCGGCTCCTGGCCGGTTGGAGCCCCGGCAACAGCCTGCGCCCAGACAGTTATTCCGGCGAAACCAACCAGCGGAATGCTCAGCAACGACCACTTCTTCATTGGCCGGCACACCTCCTTCGTGCTTTCACTTTGAAGCGTGAAGGTGAGGCAGGGATGAGAGGCAGATGAGAGTCTTCTCATCGCCGGGTGGGCTTAGCGACGTTAAGGTTTTTGAACCGGACCGCCAGGGCCATTCACGCCATCAGCGCCAAGGCACACGAGGCGGTAGCCCACGCCCCGGACAGTTTGGATGCGGTCCGCGCCCAGCTTGTGCCGCAGGTACCGTACGTAGACGTCCACCACGTTGGACGACCCCTCGAAGTGGTAGCCCCATACCCTGCTCAGAAGCTGCTCGCGGCTGAGTACCTTGCCGGCGTTCTCCATGAATGTCCGGGCCATGACGAACTCCCTCGCGGACAGGTCGATCACGCGGCCGCGGATCTCTGCCGTGCGGAGGTTCACGTCGAGGGACAGGTCGCCGCAGACGAACGTCGGGGCGTAAGCAACCGCCTGCGCGCCGCGGAGCCGGAGCTTGATGCGGGAGAGCAGTTCTTCGAACCGGAAGGGCTTGGTCATGTGGTCATCCGCACCGCCGTCGAGCGCCGCCACAGTGCTCTCGAGGCTGTCTGCCGCCGTCAGCACGATCACCGGAATCGTTGAGTGCATGTCCCTGAGGTTCTTGAGGACGGTAAGGCCGTCCATCCTCGGCATGGTGATGTCCAGGATGAGGAGGTCGAACTCCCCGGACGTCGCGTAATCCAGCGCCTTCACCCCGTCGGAGACCTGGGTGGTTGTGTAGCCGGCCGCTGTGAGGCCTTTGGCGAGGAAGGCGGCAATGCGGGGTTCGTCGTCGGCGATCAGGATCCGCGTCAAGGCGTACCTCCCGTCCGGATGGCCCATTCAATGCCCGACGCCGGTCCGGTCAGGTTCGGTTGCTCGCCGCCGCGCCGTTTCTTGGTCCGCACATCCTCCTTGGCGTCGAAGCCCTCGGTGTCGCCGCCGGTGTCCGCCGCAATGGAGCCATCGGTTTCATCGCCCTCATCTGTGCCGCCGGATGGTATCCGGAGGGTGAAGCGGCTGCCTTTGCCCTCCTCCGACTCCAGGAGCACCCTGCCGCCGTGTGCCTCGGCGATGGCTTTGACGATGGAAAGGCCCAGGCCCGAGCCCTCCATGGCCGCCGAGTTGCGGCCCTTGCCGAAGCGCTCGAATATGCGCTCATGCTCGTCCGCGGGAATCCCGGTGCCGGTGTCCGAGACCCAGATTTCCAGCTCCCTGGATGCGGAGTGCCGCGCTGCCAGCTCCCGCACAACTCCTGCCCGCCCGCCCTGGGGAGCACCGCCGTCGTCCTCTACCCAGGCGCCGCCAACGGATATCCGGTCTGACTCGGAGGTGTGGTTGACTGCGTTGGCGGCGAGCTGCTCCAGCGCCTGGGTGAGCCGGCGGCGGTCAGCGCGGATCAGGCCGCCGGGCCTGGCCTCCAGCCGCCACTTGCGCTCGCCGAGGACCCGGACGCGGTTCAGGACGTCCTCCAGGAGGTCATCCGCCTCAACCCAGCTGGGCGTCACGAAGTCGGGCCGTCCGCTGCGGGCAAGCAGCAGCAGGTCATCCACCAGCACCTGCATCCGGTCAAGCTCATCTAGGAGCAGCTCGCGGGTCTGGTCCACGTCGTCGGGGTCCCCGCTGCGGAGCAGCTCCAGGTAGCCGCGGATGATTGTCATGGGCGTGCGCAGTTCGTGGCTGGCGTCGTGGACGAAGCGGCGCTGGCCCTCCGATCCGGACTCCAGCCGTTCGAGCATTCGGTTGAAGTTCATGGCCAGCTGAGCGATGTCGTCGGTGCTGTCCGGCACTTCCACCCGCTTGGACAGGTCCTCAAATGTTGTGGCCTCGGTGGCCTCGCGGAGCCGCCGAACGGGGCGCAACAGCCGCCCGGTGACCAGGTACCCGACCAGGCCGGTCATTGCGAGCGTTGCGGTGGACGCCAGGGCGAAGGTCCACATTGAACCAAAAACCTCCGCGCGCTGGGCGCCGATCTCGCTCGAGGCAATGAGGAGGCCCTGGTCCGGGCGCCCGCCCGGCAGGGACACCGAAGTAATGGCCAGGCGAACCTGCCGGCCGTCGAGGTCGATGTCCCGCATCACGGTCTGACGGGGCACACTCCAGTCCCACATGTTGTCGGTAATAGCGGCCGTGTTGAGCTCGGTGGGCTGCTCGCCGAAGGGCAGGATGACGCTGCGGCCGCGGACCACGGTCATCACCGACTCGTAGCCCCCGGGAGCCCCGCTACGCAGATAAGTTGTAAACAGGCTGTCCAGGGAGGCATAAGGTGCGCCGGAATTGGGCTGGCCGCGCTTGGCCAGCGCGTCCAGGTTCTTGCGCGGCAACTGGAGCTCGGCATTGACTCGGTCATTGAGGCTGTTCAGCTGGGCCGCATGGGTGGCGGCGCCGGCGACAAACAGGCCCACGGCCATGAAGACGAGCAGCGTGGCCAGCAGCCGGAAGCGGACGGAATGTACTTCCGCGCGCAGTGCGCCGGCCGTGTTCATGGGACCACCCGGCCGAATCTGACGTGTGATGTACGTAACACGTCGCAAGCCAGGGCCAGCCAAGCAAATTTTTTTTGAAATCGGGGGTCGCCGGCAAAGACGCTCATCGCCGAGTACTCGGAATACTTGGTTGTACCCGGGCCGGCCATGGTCTGTCTCATTGGATCACCCATTTCACGCTGATTCGGCGGTCCTCCGGGGAGGAGGATCGCAATAGCACCGCTGTTACTGCGGTATTACGAATCTAGCCCCGGATTCTTGGGAAAAACTTGGTGTCTGCACTGGCGCTGCATTTTCGCTAAGAGGTTCCAGGGGAGCCGTAGGCCGCCCCAACCTGGTGGTGGCCCCCCTGATGGGAACGCGACCAAGTAGTGGCCGAGCCGAAACTCGAGTACTCGCTACTCGTGCCCATACTTGCCCGAGTGACAAGTATGAATCCAAGCCATTCATGGGGAATGCGGTTCATGGGGATAGTAGGTGCACAAAATGGTACAAACTGTTGCAGAAGATACTCGTTGGTCCCGGAGAGTCAACGACGACGAGTACCTTCCGAACTCAATGGAAGACACCGGTGGAACAACGACGAAGTTGTCCATCAACATCCTGGGACCGCTTCGTGTCCGTCGCGGCGGCGTGGAGATCGGATCCCACGAGCTTGGCGGGCCAAAGCCGCGCCAGGTCCTTGAAATCCTGTTGCTCAAGCTGGGGACCCCGGTCTCCAAGAACCACCTGATTGAAGTTTTGTGGAATGGCCAGCCGCCGTCAGAGGCACTGTCCACTTTGGAAAGCTACGTCAGCGTCCTGCGCCGCCACCTTCAGCCCGGAAGCGGCAAGGGCGGAGCCCTCCGCACGGTCACCGGCGGCTACATGATCGACCGCACCATGGTTGACCTTGACCTCGATCGGTTCGATGAGCTTCTGAAGCAGGCGGGCCACGCCTCACCGGAGGAATCCTTCCGGCTGCTCGAGAAGGCCCTCGGCATCGCCTCCGTGCCACTGCTCAGCGATGAGTTGCTGGCCGGCTGGGCAGAGGAAGAACGTTCTCTCCACTCAGCCCGCGTTGCGAGCATCAAGGCACGGGCAGCGGAAGCAGCCGTCGCCGTCGGACACCCGGAGCGCGCAGTGGCCCTCGCCAGCGAACTGCTCGTGGACGATCCCATCAACGAGCGTGCCTGGACCGCCTTGATCCTGGGTCTGGAAGAATCCGGGCAGTACATGGAAGCACTGCGGGCCTACGGGCGCTGTCGCCGGGTCATGGACCAGGAGATCGGCTGCCTCCCCGGACGCCCGCTTCGCGAAGCGCACGCCCGGCTGCTCCAGGCAACAGCCGCCAGCGAGGATGACATGGACCTCACAGATTCGGGCGCCCAGGCCCCGGCAACTTCCCAGGTCACCCGGGAAATCAGCATCCTGACCATCGACGACCACAGCACGTTCACCGAACTGCTGACGGCGGCCCTCGACCGCGAGCCGGACCTGCGGAGCGTCGCTTCGGCCACCACCGCCAAGAGCGGGGTGGAGCAGAGCATCGCCCTCAAGCCCGACGTCGTGATCATGGACTTCCACCTGCCCGACGGCGATGGCCTTACCGCCGCTGCCCGCATCCTGGCTGACGCCCCGAACACCCGGATCGTCATGCTCACCGGCGACCCGACGCCGGAAGCGCTGCGGACGGCCGCTTCCATGGGCATCTGCGCCTTCCTGCCGAAGGGCGGATCGCTCTCCACCCTGCTGGACACCCTCCGCTATGCGCGGGCCGGCAACATGGTGGTGCACCCCTCGCTGGTGGCCCAGCTGGGCATGTCCACCCCTGCTCCGGCCCCGGCGGTCCGCGAAGTGGAGCCCGGCGGACCCGTCCTGACGCCCCGGGAACTGGACGTGCTCCGGCTGATGGCCGGTGGCCACGGGTCAAAGGAAGTGGCCAGCAAGCTGGACATTTCCCTCAACACCTGCCGCGGCTACGTGAAGGCGATCTTCGCCAAGCTCGGAACCCACTCGCAGCTCGAATCGGTCATGGAAGCGTCACGGCGCGGCATGCTCGAGCAGCCGTCAAATGGCTAGGCCATCGCTCCGTAAACCTGCCTTGTTCCGCCCGTTTGAATCGCCGGCCTACCACAATTCCGAAGTTTTCAAGGCCGTCCGGCGCTTCCTGCTGATGGGGCTGGTTGCCCTGGTGGTGGTCACCACCCCGGTGGCCTTCTGGATCTGGTCCGAGGCGGAACGCCACGCGCTGGAAAACTCCAAGGAGGCCACCGACCACCTTGCCAACAACGTGGTGGGGCCGCTGCTGGACAAAGAAGTCCTGTCCGGCGACCCCACCGCCGTTGAGCGGCTCGACGAGCGCCTCCGCCCCTGGATGGAGAGGCGGTCCGTCTTTGAGATCAGGCTCTGGGACAAGGACGGGCGTATCATCTACTCGGACGATCCGAAACTGATCGGCAAGACCTTCGACCTGCCGCACGAGGCACAGGAAATTCTGGACGGCGGGGACGTCCCCGCCAACCTCGAAATGCAGAAGGACGAGGTCAACACGCCCAACGTCGAAAACGGTGAACTCGTGGAGGTCTACGTGCCCGTCACCGCCCCCGACGGGCAGAAACTGGTGTTTGAGACCTATTACGACGACGACGGCGTCCGACAGGAGCAGGCTGCCGTTCTGTTCGGCATGGCCCCGCCGTTCCTGCTCTCACTTGCCGTCCTGCAGCTGGCGCAGCTCTTCCCGGCAGTCCGGCTCGCACGCAGGATCCAGGCCTACGAAGCCGGCCGGAGCCGGCTGCTGCGCCGGGCCATCGAAGCCTCCGAGCTCGAGCGCCAGCGCATTGCCCGGGACCTGCACGACGAGGTGATCCAGGAGCTCTCAGGCCTGTCCTACGTGATGGAGTCCGAGGAACTGCACAGCCCGGTGGGGCAGCGTGCGCTGTTCTCCGACGCCCGGCGGATCCTGCAGGACAACGTCCGCAGCCTGCGGGCCATGACCAGCGAGCTGTACCCGCCGGACCTGAACCGCCTCGGCCTCTCCGGAGCGCTTGCCCGACTCGGCGATCCGCTCGAGGAACGGGGGATCAGCCTGGAGCTAGACCTGCCGGAGAAGTGTGAGCTGGACCGGGACCGCGCGGCACTGTTCTACAGGGTAGCCCGTGAGGCCTTGGCCAACACCGCCAAACATTCCAGGGCGACCAAGGCTGAACTCCACCTCCATCAGGACGGCCACCGTTCGGAGATCCGCATCCAGGACGACGGCTGCGGCTTCGACCAGAGCCAGGGGTCGCCGGAAGGACACTTCGGCCTACGTATCATGAAGGACACCATCGGCGAGGCCGGCGGCACGCTCCAGTTGATGTCCGCTCCCGGACGGGGGACTATGGTGATCGCGCGCTTCGGAGTGGGGGGCACCAAGCTTCCGGCCGCCGTCGAGCACGAACAGGAACCGATCCCCTCGGCATGACTCCCTGAAGGTGGCGGGCGCGCCGGTACAGTGAATCCATGCCTCTCCCGCACCCGCCCCTCGAGGAACTGCTGCACAGCGCCCGCGTGGTGGTTCTGCCCATGCGCGTGAAGTTCCGCGGGATCCTGGAACGCGAAACGCTGCTCCTCCGCGGTCCAAAGGGGTGGGGCGAGTTCGGCGCGTTCCCCGAGTACGGCGACGCCGAGGCCTCCCGTTGGCTTGCCGCCGCCATCGAGGCCGGCTGGCACGGTTTCCCGGAGCCCCTGCGGACCAGCATCCCCGTCAACGCCACCGTGCCCGCCGTCTCCGCAGGCGCCGTACCGGAAATACTGGCCCGGTTCGGCCGCGTGGACGCCGTCAAGGTCAAGGTGGCAGAACGCGGCCAGACGCTCGACGACGACGCAGCCCGCGTCGCTGCTGTCCGCGCGGCCCTTCCGGACGCTGCTGTCCGCGTGGACGCCAACGGCGGCTGGGACGTTCCGGCGGCGGTGGAGGCGCTGACCCGGCTGTCCGACGTCGGTCTCGAATACGCTGAGCAGCCCGTGCCGGAGATTGAGGGCCTGGCGGAGGTGCGGCGGCGGCTCCGCGCGGCGGGCGTGCCTGTCCTGATCGCGGCCGACGAAAGCGTCCGCAAGGAAGACGATCCCCTCAAGGTGGCCCGTGCCGGTGCGGCCGATCTCCTCGTGGTGAAGGTGGCGCCGCTTGGGGGAGTCCGGCGCGCACTGGAGCTGGTGGCGCAGGCGCGGATGCCCGCCGTCGTGAGTTCCGCCCTGGATACGTCTGTGGGGATCCGGGCCGGGCTCGCGCTCGCTGCCGCACTGCCGGAACTGCCGTTTGCGTGCGGGTTGGGAACGGTGTCGCTGCTCGCAGCGGACGTTTCCACTGCGAGCTTGGTGGCCGACGACGGCGCCATCACCTTGCGCGATGCGGTCGCCGACGAGGGGCTGCTTGAGCAGTACGCAGCCCCGCCAGAGCGCCGGGACTGGTGGCTCGCCCGGCTCGGCCGTGCGTACGCTGCACTCCCGGCAACAGACGCTCCCTCACTTCCTGCAGGTTTTTGACCGACGCGTCCTCACCTCCTGCGGGTTTTGACCGACGCGTCCTCACCTCCTGCGGGTTTTCCCGCGACGCGTCCTCACCTGCTGCGGGTTTTCCCGCGACGCGTCCTAACCTCCTGCGGGTTTTCCCGCGACGCGTCCTAACCTGCTGCGGGTTTTCCCGCGACGCGTCCTCACCTCCTGCGGGTTTTCCCCCGACGCGTCCTCACCTGCGCGTCGAGTTCACCGGATCTTCATCTGAGTGTCGGCTTCCGGTTGGCTTTCGCTGGCAGGGTGGCGGTGCCGCATCTAAACCCTCGGAAGGTCTCTCTCCCATGTCTGAAATCTCCGGACGCAAGTTCACACTGCTGCCCATGCTCGGTCACACCAAAGGCAAACGCAGCCCTGTCACCTGCGCGCTCAAGTGCGACAACGCCTGCGCGGGCGACGTCTGCAACACGAGCTCCAACAGCTACTTCCGCGACATTGCTTCCACCACGCTGTCCCGCCGCGCCGCCCTGGGCTTTGGCGCCGCCGGTGCCCTCGCCGTCGTACTTGGCGGTGCCGCGACGTCCCCCGAGAAGGCCGTCGCCGACGGCGGGACGGGACTTTCCGCCGCCGCGAAGAACGGTTTTGGCCCGGGCGCGTCCAAGCTGCAGTTCACCGCCATCCCTTCCATTGCGTCCGAGGTTGATGCGGTGACGGTGCCGGCAGGATTCGCCTGGCAGCCGGTGATCCGCTGGGGTGACCCGATCTTCAAGGATGCCCCGGCGTTCGAGCTGGGCAACCAGACCGCAGCAGCACAGGAGCGCCAGTTCGGCTACAACAACGACTACTCGGACATCCTCGAGATCCCTGGAAGCAAGGGCCGCCGTGCGCTGCTGTTCGCGAACCACGAATACACGAACGAGAACATCATGTTCCCGGCCAGCATGCCCGCCGAGCAGATGCGTGCGGTCGGTGCGGCGGCCCACGGCCTGACCGTCGTCGAGCTGGAGCGCAAGAACAAGAACAAGCCGTGGAGCTACGTCCAGGGCGCCCCGCTGAACCGCCGGTACCTGAACAGCACCCGCTACGAGCTGACCGGGCCCGTCGCCGGCTCGGACCTGGTCAAGACCGTGGCCGACCCCGCGGGCCGCTGGATCAACGGCACGCTGGGCAACTGCTCCGGCGGAACCACCCCGTGGGGCACGATTCTTTCGGGCGAGGAAAATTTCAACGGTTACTTCGTCGCTCCGGGCACGTCCGCCTCGGACAAGCGCTACGGCCTCACCAACAAGGCCACGGCGCGGCAGTGGGAGCTGGACGACCCGCGTTTCAACGCCAACAACGCCGGCTACGAAAACGAAACCAACCGCTTCGGCTGGATCGTGGAGGTGGACCCGTTCGACCCCACGTCCACTCCGAAGAAGCACTCCTCGCTGGGCCGCTTCAAGCACGAGGGTGCCAACGTGATCGTGGCCAAGTCCGGCCACGTGGTTGCCTACTCCGGCGACGACGAGCGCTTCGACTACCTCTACAAGTTCGTCTCCAAGGCCAAGTACCGCGAGGGCGACCGCAAGCACAACATGACACTCCTCTCCGAGGGCGACCTGTACGTTGCGAAGTTCGCGGGCAGCGCCCCGGCCGCCGAGATCGACGGCAAGGGCTCCGTTCCGGCGGACGGATCCTTCGACGGCACCGGCGAATGGCTGCCCCTGGTGGTCGGCGGCAAGTCCATGGTGGCTGGCATGTCCGTCGAGGAAGTCCTCGTGTACACGCGGCTGGCGGCGGACAAGGTGGGCCCCACCAAGATGGACCGCTGCGAGGACGTCCAGCCGAGCCTGCACACCGGCAAGGTCTACGTGGCCTGCACCAACAACTCGGACCGCGGCAAGCCGGGCAAGGAAGGCGCCACCGAGGTCAACCCGCGCAACGAGAACCGAGACGGCCACATCGTCGAAATCACGGAGACCGGCGACCAGACCTCCAGGAAGTTCACGTGGAACCTGCTGATGGTCTGCGGCGATCCCTCCACCGGCGACGTCACCTACTTCTCCGGTTTCCCGGCTGACCAGGTCTCGCCGATTTCCTGCCCGGACAACCTGGCCTTCGACTCCGTGGGCAACCTCTGGATCTCCACCGACGGCGCCCCCTCCGGCATCGGCAAGGCTGACGGTCTGTTCAAGGTCACCCTCGATGGCCCCGAGCGCGGCCGCGTGGAGCAGTTCCTCGCCGTGCCCCGCGACGCCGAAACCTGCGGACCGATCGTCCACGACACCGAGCGCAGCGTCTTCGTGTCCGTGCAGCACCCGGGCGAGGAGGGTACCTTCGAGGCGCCGAACTCGTACTTCCCGGACTACGTTGCCGCCGGCGCGGATCCCCGCCCTGGCCAGGTCCGGGCTCCCCGCCCGGCCGTGATCCAGGTGTTCCGCTCCTAGGCTCCGCCTCCCTCTGTACCCCACGCTTCCTCACATCCTGTCGGGTTTTCCCCGACGCTCCATCAGATCCTGCCGCCTTTAGGCCAACGCGTCCTCACTTTCCTTGGGAAAGTGAGGACGCGTTGGCGGCAGGTTCTAGGGGTCGTTGCAACACCTGAGTGATTGGTGGTGTTGTGGGACGTTTTGGTCGGCCTGAGGTGTTG
>NZ_JBQCMF010000029.1:0-26446 GCF_051965295.1 Arthrobacter sp. SAFR-023
GCCTACCTGTTCCGGCGCCGCGACCTCACTCCGTGATACCGAACGCTTGGACAGGTGCTGCTCGCTGTGCGGCTGGTTCCGCAACGGGCCGACGTCGGCCCGGATGCAGGTCATCAGGGTGGAGCACTGATGGCTTGTGGTCATCCGTCCGTGTGGGTGTGGTCCGGCCCGGTGATTAACTGTTCGGGGTCCCACGGCGGTTCGACGGCCATGTCCACGCCGGTTCCGGACACGGACCTGGGTTCGACGCTCACACTCTCAGCAGGAGTGTGCGCCTGCCGGCTGATGCCGTCGCGGACGCTCTCGACGATGTCGTCGCCGAGCAGCGGTCCCATGTAGCTGATGCTGAGCTGCCCGTCTTTAGCTATGGTGTCGTAGTTCCCGAGGGCGTCGGACAGAATGCCCTCCCGGTCGACGGCGGCGGACACTGCGGCGGGGTCCGCCGTGGCAACGCTGAAACGCAGGTCATGGACCAGGACGGGCAAGACATAGAAGTTGTTCACGCCCAGCTGTTTCATGCCCTGTTCGGTGGCCGCGTGGACGATGGCCCGTCCGTCGTCGGGGGTTGCGGTGGCTGGCAGCGCCACAATCACTTCCGGCACCACTCGCTGGAGCACTTCGGGTTCGAGGACGTCCGGGGAGATGGACGTCAGGACTGTGCCCCGTGCCGCGGCGGCGGCGTCCAGCCGCTTGCGGATACCTGCGACGTCGCCGTCCAGTCCGGCGTGCACGGCGATGACCACACGCCGCCGGACCATGAGCCCGTCGTAGCTCACCACCGGCCGCCCGTTACCCAGGTCCTGGCCTTCCTCAGCCTGGGCGAGCACCGTATCTGCTTGGCCGGCGGCAGAAGAGGCTACAGCCGGGACCGGTGGCGCCACGGGGCCAGCCTGAACGACGCCGGTGCATCCGGCCAGGCCCAGCGCGAGCACAACGCCGGAAATCATGAGAAGCGGGTTTTTCATGTCAGGTCCCCGCCGGGTAGGCCAGCTTGTACTTCGAGGCGTAGTACCCCTCTGGCCGGGTTTCCAGTACGGGCTTGTCGGCGGTGATCGGGTCGTTGTTGCGCGGGTCTCCGACCGCGAACTGGATCATCATGTCATGGTCCTCGTGCACGAGATTGTGGCAGTGCACCATGTACCGGCCGCCCTCGTGCTCGCCGGTGTCGAACTGCATCAGGACCGTGACGGATTCGTTTTCGCCGGTATAGAACACGTCCTTGGCGCCGGTCTCCCAGGCGAAGGGCTTGCCGCCGTTGGTGTTCCGGGCGATGATCTTCCCGTCAATCAGGTGGATGTGCAGGGGGTGGAACCAGCCGCCGGACTCGTTGACGATGGTCCACTGTTCCACCTGGTCCCGCTGGGGGTTCCCGAAGGTCCGCATGAATCCGGATTTTTCGACGTCGTCCCAGGTCTCACCGTTGATGGTCCATTCCCCACCCTGGCGCTGGACACGCATGACCCGCTTGGCCACTGCCATGTCCGGAGTCAGGGACATCGGATCCAGCCCGCCCTTGGCCTTCCGGGGTGAACCGCCGTTATCCAGGGTCGACGGGATGGAGCTGAGCGTCCGGGACCCCGGCCGGGCGGGCGAATCGGCCACGACCTGGAACTTCATGACCTTGCCGGTGTTGGCGAAGTTCACGTTGTTCTTGTTGCTCAGATTCCGCAGCTCCACGCTCTGCCCCGGCTTGTACTTGCGGAAATCGATCAGCACCTCGTATCGTTCGGCCGTCCCCTGCCGCCAGGACGAGACGGCCTGGACCTTCGGCACCATGCCGCAGTCCGTGCCCACGACATAAAACGGGTCGCCGTTGGAGAGGGCGAAACGGTAGGAGCGGGTGATCGAGCCGACCAGAAACCGGAACCGGTAAATCCGCGGCTTGACCTTCATGGTGGGCCACGGCACCCCGTTGACCATGATGATGTCACCCCACAAGCCCGCGTGGCCGTTGTCGTTGTACCCCAGGGACCCGTCCGCATTAAACATGGCATCCGAGACCATGACCGGAACATCGAATTCGCCCTGCGGCAGCTGCGCCTGCTCGTACCGGTCCGTGAGCGCGTAGAACGCGGCGAGCCCGGAATACACGCCCTGGGCCGTGTACAGGTGGTTATGGTCGTGGTACCAAAGCGTCCGCCCGGTCTGCCAGTTCGGATAGTGGTAGTTCTTCACCTTGCCCGGGGCGGTGCGGTCATTGGCGTACCCGTCGTACTGCGGCAGAGAGGCCGAACCGTGCAGGTGCGTGACCGTATTGAAGGGCGCCGCGTCCAGCAGGCTCTTCGCGGGCAGCCGGTTGCTGATCCGTACCTCGGATCGGGTGCCCTGGGGAACCCTGATGGTCGGACCCGGAAAAATCCCGTTGTACCCGGCCAGGGTCGTCGACAACCCCGGGACGAAGTTCGCTCTCCCCAGCTTCTGCGTCAGCGAATACTTCGCGAAAGCCTGCCCGTCCGCGTCACGCCCGGTCGAATACGGAACCAGTTCCGGCGGCCGGACAAACGCCCGCGCGTACGGGACCGGCATGTTCTTCGCCGCCAACCGGCTCGGCGTACTGATCGACCCCGATGTCGAATCCTCGCCCCGGCCCTTCTTGGCCGGCATGCCGGCCAGTGCCGACCCGGCGTTCATCCCGCCAAGGGTGACAGCACCACCCACCAATCCCAGCCTCAACAAATCTCTTCGAGTTGCCATAGCTTCCTCCCCAATCTCCGTGTCCAAAATGAAGCGAGCCGGCCGCGTCCCCTTCGTGAGGCACGCATGATTCACTGCCTGTCTGCCCGGCCCGCGAAGCGGCCTGGAATCGCACCGCGCAATAATTGCTTTGGCGCAACGAAAACAGGATCGTTCGGGGTCCTTAAAAAAACCTTGGGCTCCCGCAGATCATTAACTTCCCGCCCACCAGAACAGGTGGGGTTAGGGACTCGTCACCGGGGACATAGGCGATATCCCGGTGGTCGCGTGCCGCATCCGGCCGGGGGACCATCCCCTGGCCGGGCTGCCTGCCACGCCCTTGGCTGTGGTTCAGCGTTGCCTGTGGTTGATACTGGGGCACATTCTCTTTGGTGCCGCAACGACTACGACGATGGCGTGCCGTGCGGTTAGGAGTGAACCATGAACGACCCCAGATGCAGCCAATAAGCACCTGCGGGGGAGGGGCGCCCGGAACTACCCACACATCCCCTTATTTCAGTCCCTGACCAGGGCCGCCTCCTACCCTTGCCCTTTCCTTTTGCGACACCGCCATGAGTTCGAATTCATGGAAGTTGGTGAAGCCGGCTAATGTGACGAGGAAGATCGCGAGGTCGAACAACGGGGTGGATGTCACGACGTCGGATCGTGCTTCTCCGATGGCTTCGTTACCTTCGGCAGTCTCCGGCGGCAGGTGTAAGAAGACTTAGGCCACAGCTAATCTACCGGCGATAGATCCTCTGTATCGTTCGGGCACCAGCGGAAGCGCCCCTGATTCCAGGGGCGGCCAGATGGAGTACCGCCAGGACCCCCGTCAGGACGAGAGCCCACAGCACACTGTGCTGAGTCCTCGTTGCCATCATGGGCCAGCTCTTCCGTCCCTTTTCGTTCTGCCACTTTCAGGCCCCCTCGCCGCCGCTGAACCTTCTCAACCTTGTTCTTTGCGCTTATATCCTCATTCAGCCGATACTGGACGGCATGGATGGGCCAGCAGAAGAGAAGCCATACGAGAAATCGGACCTGGACGCGGTACTGCGGGCCTCGAGGGTTTTCGTCGCCGTCGTGGCCCAGTCGATTGCCGACGTCGAGGACCTTGTCACCCCACCCCAGTGGCGTGTCCTGATTCTGATCGCGACGCGCGGTCCGCAGACCCTTGGGGCGGTGGCAGCAGATTTGGGAGTGCACCCTTCCAATGCCACGCGTACAGGAGACAGGCTTGAAGCCGCTGGGCTAGTCTGCAGGGAGGGAGACCCGGTGGACCGGCGTTCCCTCCGCCTCCGGCTCACGGGTGAGGGACGATCATTGGTTGAGCGCGTGATGTCTCACCGCAGGCACGCGCTCAATGACGTAGTGGAGCGCATGAAACCCGATGACCGCCGCATGCTGGAAACGGCGCTATCCGCGTTCGCCGAAGCAGCCGGTGAGATGCCGGATGAAGCGATGAGCGCGGCCCTCGGATTCGGTGACGGCCACTATAAGAGAGGGCCCTCCGCTGTCCATGCTCCAGCTCAATGAGCACATCATGGGAAGCTGCACTTCCGGTTACGGTTCTGTGCCTCGGTACCTGAGGTAATGCGCTCGAAGGTCTTCATCACTTGTTCGGCGTCCTTACCGATCATGTCGCGGTTGAGTACATCTGTCGGCTACCAGATGTGGAATCTCTCATCCAGTGGGAGTCGAGATCGAACGCCGATAACCGCCGTTTCGTCATGCTGGAATGCGTTGGACCTTCTGGCTGTTCGGTGCTCGATGGGCGAACTTCTGGTCATGCTCTCTTCTACTGTCTCGTCCATGAAATGGTCGAAGGAGGTGACAACGCCATGACGTTCACTGAATCGCAGGCCTAGGATTGCTCCGCGCACCGATGCCCGGTCAAGATTGTGCGTCAGATTCCAGCTGAGTCCGGGAACGTCGTCCCGGCGCGTGGAGCGACGGTCGTTGCTGGAGAGCGATTCTCCCGTCAGAAAGGACCGTGGCACGCGGCTGGGTCTGGCTCAAAATGGGCAAAAAGAAGGTGTGCACAATGTGCACACCTGGGGCTTCGGATTCGGTTGTACCGGCATCGGACTGGGCCGGACGGGGGATGTTTTCGGGGGAGTGGCGGAATTTCAGGGGGAGCGGCTGGTTCGAGTCCCACCTCGGGCACGTGTTTTCCCTGTTCAGGGGCTTTTTAGCCTCTGAGTGTGCACATTTTGTTCACTTATAGGCCCCTGCGGGGGCCTTTTTCATTGGTGGCTGCTGTGCCCGGGTGCCTCCTTGCCTTCCTGGATCGACGGGTTGTTGTTCGTTACCAGTTCATGGGCGTTTATGGCTCGGCCGACATGATCTGGGAAAAATTTGGTGCGGGTTTCTCTATCGCGTCGCTGCGTGTTCATCAGGTTCCTCCTTAGCGGCTATAGGTGGCTGATCTGCTTATCCATGGTGGGTGCGGGGGAGGACGACGTGACTTGCGCTTAAACGGTAGGGAATCGGTGGCGACGGACGCCCACAGGCTGTCCGATACTGCCCGACAAGACAGCGTTGCCTGCGTTGTAGCCCATGATGCTCACCGTCCTTCTTCCATGGATCGAGGGTTTCCGTCGTTACGTGTTCATGGTCGCCGTCGGAGTTGGCTGCATGACGGTGTGGATTCTTTGCCGCGGTGTCCCCGAAGCGAGGTGCTGCTGCCTGGCTGGTCTTTCATGGTTGTTCGTTGCCGGCCTGTTGGGTGACTGCATGACCGAATGATGAGCCGCCGAAGCACCTGAGCCGGCAGGAAGCCACAATCTGACAGCCCCTGTCGCCCGCCGACAGGGAACGAGCCAGAC
The DNA here is from genome assembly GCF_051965295.1 of Arthrobacter sp. SAFR-023. NCBI lineage: Bacteria > Bacillati > Actinomycetota > Actinomycetes > Micrococcales > Micrococcaceae > Arthrobacter > Arthrobacter sp. SAFR-023. The sequence goes on from NZ_JBQCMF010000029.1 coordinate 5,499, forward strand.
GTGTCAGGTAGCGATTCAAAAGGGACCTGATGTCCTGCAGCCAATGAGTAAACGCCCGGCTGGATGCTCCAGCCGGGCGTTTACATGGTTTTCATTTTTGGTTACCTGCCACCAGTTTTGTGGGCCCTCACGCCGACGGTGTCGAGACCAGGTTCTGTTCTTCGAGTTTGGTCTTGTTGCCCGTTCGTGTGCGTTCATCGGTTGGGCGGAAGGCCAGGGTGAGAAGTGCGGCAAGGCCGTAGCAGCCGGCGAAGAGCCAGACCATTCCTTCCTGTCCGAGTGAGCCGTAGAACAGTGCGACGAGCAGGGGCCCGACGGCGACTGAGGCGCCCATGCCGATGTTGTAGGCGGACATGACTGCGCCGGGGTGGCCTGGTTCAAGACCTGCTGTTAGTGCGGAGAGGGGCACGAACCCTGCAAGTGCGATGCCGAAGGCGATGCCGGCGAGGACCGCAAGAGGGTAGGAGCCGGTCCACGCGGGAAGGTAATACAGTGCGAGCAGGCTAACGCCGCTGAATACTGCACCGAACCATCGGACCGTGTTGCGCCAGCCGATCCGGTCTCCGAGCATTCCGAAAATCACATTGAAGGGGATGTTGGCGGCGTAGATGATCGTTGTGAGGAGCAACCAGCCGCTGAGGCCGAAGTTGAACCGGTCGGCAAACAGCACAGGGAAGAACACGAACGAGCCGTACTGCGGGGCAGTGTTCAGCATCCTGATGATTGATGCGCAGAGCACCTTCGGACGTGTGGCCATGAGCTTCAGCCCGAGACTGAGCGTGCCGAAGGCCTTATCGCCGGGGCGGACCAATGGGCGGCTTCCGGTCTTCTCGCGGAGACCGAGCAGGGCGATAAGCGAACCCGCGACCACGAGGCCCAGGGAGAGCCAGAGGGTGTTGAGAGGGCCGAGCACGGGGATTGATCCGTTTGCGATCAGTGCGCCAAGAGTGGGAAGGCCGGCTGTGAAGGAGACGTAGAACCAGCCGATTGCGGTGGCCAGGCGGGCGCGGTCGGCAACCGCTGCGATCCATACCAGGAAACCGAAGGCAAACAAGGGGTATCCGATTCCCCGGGCGGCGTAGGCGAGGAAGATGATGCTTTCGTTGTCCGCTGCCACGCCGAAGGCCAGGAAGATGACTTCGAAGACTATCCAGCCGGTGGCGCCGATCAGCATGACGCGTTTGGGGCCCCAGAGGTCCGAGAACGCGGCGGCGAGCCAGGATGAGACGGCGACGACGATTCCGTAGACGGTCACGAGGAGGCCCACCCGCTGGACGTCCATGCCGTTGTGGTCCTGGAGGAACGGGGTGAGGTAGTTCGACTCGACGCCGTCTCCGATCATGAACAGGAGGACGCCGACGTAGCCAAGGATCAGGGGTTTAGGGATGCCCAGGCGCTCCCAGAGAGGGTGCGCCGCTTTGGCGGCAGTGGAAACAGGCACGTTCTTTTTCCTTTGGGGTGGGGGCAGGCCGGACATGCGTGGCGAAGGGTCTCATGTGAGCACCCCAAGCTTGTTGTGGCCTTGGATGATTGCGTTTTGCGGTCAGTGGGGGACCGCGTCCAGTGCCTTATACACCGGGGCGAGGGTTTCGTAGAGGTGTTGGTAGACCTTCCACAGCTGCGCGTATTTTGCTTCGGCGGCTGGATCCGGACGTACGGTGCCACCTCGTCGGGACATGGCGGCTGCGGCTGCCGGCAGGTCGGCGTGGATTCCCACGGCCACTGCAGCGAACATGGCTGCGCCCAGCGCTGTCGTCTCCGGAGCCTTGCACAGGATGAGGTCTCTGCCCAGGACGTCGGCGACAATCTGGGCCCAGATAGGGCTTCTGGAACCGCCTCCGGTGACGAGGAGTTCGGTCGGTTTGTCAGCTACCGCGCGGGAGAGTCCTTCCACCTGCAGCTTCACCTCGAAGGCGACACCTTCGAGGATGGCCCTGTAGAAGTGGGCCTTGGTGTGGGTTCCCGTCCAGCCGATGACCGCCCCGCGGGCTGCGCTGTCCCAGTACGGGGTTTGGGCGCCATGCCAGTACGGAAGGGCGAGGAGCCCCTCGGCTCCCGGACCGATCTCGGTGAGGGCGGCTTCCAGATCAGCGATCTGTTCAGATGCCGGCGTGCCCGTCCCAAAGCCGTCCAGGAACCAATTGACCAGGTATGTTCCGGATGAAAGGAACGCTTCAAGGAGATACCCGTTGCCGCTTGCGGCTACGACAGTCCTGTAGTCGCGGTCCCACACGTAGTCCTCGGAGATGGTGCCGCACACCTCCGCGGTACCCATGTTCAGGTAGACGCTTCCCGGGGCGATGACACCGGCTCCGACGGCGGCGCATTGGCCGTCTCCTGCGGCCGCGATGACTGGGAGCCCTGCGGGCAGTCCAAGTTCAGCGGCGAGCTCATCGGTAACCAGGCCAATTGCAGCGCCTGGGTCGACGATCCGGGGCAGCTTTTCGATCGGCACGCCCACTGAGGCGCACAGCTCCCGGGACCAGGTCCCGAGCACCATGTCAAGCATGCCGGTGCAGTCGGCGCTGGCCCGGCTGGAGGCCCACTGCCCTGTCAGGCGCAGGTTCAGGTACGCGGAGACATCGCCGATCCTGTCTGCAGAGTCCAGGGTGACGGGTTCATGGCGGCGCAGCCAGGCCAGCTTGTAGAAGCTCGGGGTGGTGTCGGCCGGGCGACCGGAAATCGCGTGTACCCGGTCGTTGCCCAGATCGCGGACCTCGTTCTTTGCCCGGGAGTCCATCCAGACCATGGCCGGCCGGATCGGCTCTTCACCGCTGAGGCAGACGAAGGTCTCACGCTGGCAGGTAATGGCCAGCGCGCGGATCCTCGTGGAGCCCAGGAGAGCAGTCACAGCCTTGATGGCCTGTTCGGTGGCTTTCCACCATTCTTCGGCGGATTGCTCGTATTCGCCCGGTGCGGGGTTGCTGAGTGTGAGGTTGCCACGTCCTGTGGCGACCGTGTTGCCGTGCGCGTCAACTGCGACAGCCTTGCTGGCTGTCGTGGAGCAGTCAATCGCGATGACCACCTCGTGCTGTTCAGCGGTGGTTGGGGGGAGCATGGTGAAGCCTCGCCTTCGAATGCATGTCGCTCTCGCGAAAGTAGTGAGCTACATCATGACTCCAACAAACTTAACAAGTCAAGTGTTGTGTTTGTTATGTTTTTGGGGTTAGCTTGTTTCAACGAAATTCAACGAGGAGTTGAGATGGGACCTGATATTCCGAGCCGTCGCCGCGAGCAGATCGCCCTGTACGTGAGAGAGGCCGGCGCAGTACGCAACGAAGAACTGGCCGAACGGTTTGGCGTAAGCCTGATGACCATTCACCGCGACCTGGACGCCCTGTCCAATGAGGGGTGGCTGGAAAAGACCCGTGGCGGGGCCCGTGCCGGTGGCCTGCGTCTTCACGAGCGCAATGTGGCCCTGCGTTACCGCCAAAACACTGCGCAAAAACGTGCCATCGCCAGGGGCGTGATGTCCTACCTGCGTCCGGGCATGACGATCGCCATGGAGGACTCCACAACGACAGCTGCTTTGCTGCCGTATTTTGGCAGTCTTCACCCGATGACTCTCATCACGAACTTCTTGCCTGCCATCAACGCAGCAGCCGCTGATCCCGACATCGATCTCGTGTCCTTGGGCGGACAGTATGACCGGAACCTGGACTCGTTCGATGGCCCGGCGGTCATAGACCAGCTCGCCCTTCTGAACGCGGACGTGTCCATCCTCTCCGCTGCCTCGGTGCACAAGGGATGGCTGCTGCATCCCTCGCCCGATACGGCCCGGCGCAAGAAGATGCTTTCCGAAATCGGCGAGACCCGCATCCTCATGATCGATTCATCGAAGTTCGACCAGCGGGCGTCATACCGCGTCGGTTCCATCGACAACTTTGACGTCGTCGTCACCGACAGCGGCATCTCGGAAGCGCACCTCGAAGAACTTCGGCAGCTTTCCCCGGAAATTAACGTCGTCGACGTTCTCCCGGAGGACATCACGGCCCCGCCTTTGCTGGGGCTTCCCAACACCTATCCCGTCAGTCAGGAGAACTAACACCATGAACACCATGCGCGCGGCAATCTTCCGCGGCCCAGGGGAACTCGCGATCGAGGAAATCGAGCGCCCAACACCCGGTCCCGGCGAAATCTCGGTCAACGTCAAGGCCGCAGCCACCTGTGGAACAGACCTCAAGTCCTACCGCCGGGGCCACCCCAAGCTCTTCCCGGTCCTCCCGGCCCGCTTCGGCCATGAGTTCGCCGGTGTTGTGGAAGCCGTGGGCTCTGGCGTCGAAGGCTTTGAAGTCGGCCAGCGAGTCGTAGCCGCCAACACAGCACCGTGTGGGCGCTGCTGGGCATGCACGAAGCAGCGCCCCAGCCTGTGTGAGAACCTTGAGTTCCTCAACGGTGCCTTCGCTGAGCAGGTGGTCATTCCCGCAGCAATCGTGGCACGGAACACGTTCCACCTTCCCGACTCGGTAAGCTACGCCTCCGCTGCCCCCCTGGAGCCCCTCGCCACCGTCGTCCACGGCATGGCTGAAACCGGGATGCAGCTCGGAGACACGATCGTCGTCAACGGCTGCGGGCCCATCGGGCTCATGTTCATCCGGCTTTCCCGCTTGCGGGGAGCAAACGTGATCGCCACCGACCGTTCCGCTGTGCGCCTTCAGCAGGCCAAGGAAGCCGGGGCCGGCCAGGTCCTGGACCTCACAGATCTCGCCACCACGGCTGACCGTTCGGCTGCCGTCCGCGAGCTCACCGACGGCAAACGGGGAGTCGACGTCGCCATCGAGGCTGTCGGGCTTCCCGAAGTCTGGGAGCAGACAGTGGAATGCCTGCGCCCGGGCGGCACAGCCGTCCTGTTCGGCGGCCCGAAAGCCGGCTCCCGATTCTCCGTGGACGCCGTGGCGATGCACTACAGCGAGTACACACTCAAGGGCGTCTTCCACCACACACCTGAATACACCAAGGTCGCCCTTGACCTCCTCAGCTCCGGGGACCTGGACGGTGAAACGCTCATCTCCGAGACGCGCCCGCTCGAAGCCCTCGTCGATAGCCTCGAAGACATGGCCCAGGGTAAAGGCGCCAAGTACCTTCTCGACCCGGCGCTGACGGCATGAGCAACATCATGCTGGCCGAGGAGCGCCAATCCGTAGTAGACCTTGCCCAGCGCATGGTGCGCGACCGGCTCGTGGTCGGAACGTCGGGGAACATCTCCCGCCGGGTCGGGGACCACGTCCTGCTCACGCCCAGCGGAACCGACTACGACACCATGACCGCTGAAGACATTGTCGTGGTGAATTTGGAGGGCGACAGGGTTGACGGGCGCCTCAACCCCACTGTTGAAATGCCCCTGCACCTGATGTGCTACGCACGTCATGACGCGCAAGCGGTCGTCCACACCCACTCCACTGCGGCGACGGCCCTTTCACTGCTGCAAGACGAGGTCCCGCCGGTGCATTACCAGCTGGCGATGTTCGGAGGATCCGTTGCGGTGGCCCCCTACGCGACCTACGGCACCGAGGCCCTCGTGAACAACGTGTCCAACGCACTGAGCGAAAGCAAGGGTGCCGTCATGAAGCACCACGGGACCATCTGCATCGGGGAGAACCTCCAGAAGGCCTACGACCGTGCCCGCCAGCTCGAATGGTTGTGCGACGTCTGGCTCAGAGCCCGGAGCGTCGGGGAACCGGCACTCCTCCCAGCAGATGAGATGGAGCGGGTCACAGCCGGCTTCCTCAACTACGGCAAGCAACCCACCGCCACCCAGGCCTAGCACAACGAACTCCCGCTGGGGCAGGCCGCAACGGCATGCCCCAGCGGAGAGCACGCTCCACGAGCACCCTCTCCCTTCAACGAGTGGGCCCATCCGGGCCCCTCCATCCGGACCACGCCGGAAATCACTGTGAACTGATCAGCTCCGGACGATGGCGCCTGGAGCGGAAAGAACCAAGATGACCAGCCCAACGACGAGTCACAGGTCAGATGAGGCCCCCGAGGCAGGCCTGAGCAGCCCCATAAGCCTCGAATGCCTCAACATCAAGAAGTCCTTCGGCGGAGTACCCGTGCTGAAGGACGTGTCCCTGCAGCTCCTTCCCGGAACCATCACCGCCCTTGCCGGCGAAAACGGCGCCGGCAAATCAACACTGATGAAAATCGCATCGGGACAGTACCGCCCTGACGCCGGAAGAGTCCTCGTCCAGGGACACGACCTTCCCGCCGGCAACGCCCAGGCCTCCCACAGGCTGGGCGTGAGCATCGTTCCCCAGGAGCTGGCATCCGTCATGGATCTCAGCGTCTACGAAAACATCTTCATCGGTCGTGAGATCAGGGGTCCCTTGGGTCTCCAGCGCAAGAAGATGATCGACGAGGCCCGAAAGAACCTGGAAGTGTTCGGCCTGGACATCGATCCGGCCACCAGGATGGGCAGCCTGCCGGTAGGCATCCGCCAGATCATCGAGATCATCAAGGCCACCAACACCGGCGCCAGGGCCATCCTGCTGGACGAACCCTCCAGCGCCATCGCTGAACGGGAAGTCGAACGACTGATCTCAGTAATGCGCCACCTGCGCGACCGCGGAGTGGCACTGCTCTTCACCACCCACAAAATGGAGGAAATCCGCGCGGTGGCCGACCGCGTAATCGTCCTCCGCGACGGCGGCCTCGTCCTTGACAAGCCCCTGGCCGAGCTCAGCGACGACGACATCGTCACGGCCATGATCGGCCGCGAACTCGAAGACCTGTTCCCCGAACGCAACACCCCGGCTGAGGAAACCGTGCTTGAAGTTGACGGCCTGTACGTCGATGGAGCAGGCGGTCCTGTGTCGGTTTCAGTCCGGCGCGGCGAAATCGTCGGCCTGGCAGGGCTCGTTGGAGCAGGACGGACCGAACTGCTCGAAACCATCTTCGGCATGCGCCGCACAATGGGCGGGGAAGTCCGGGTCCTGGGCAAGTCCGTCAAAAAGCACTCTCCCTCGGCTGCGATTGATGCAAGAATCGCCATCGTTCCCGAAGACCGGAAAGGATCCGGGGCCATCCTGTCCATGGACGTCCTGGACAACGGAAGCCTGCCCCGGCTATCCCACTACTCCACAGCGGGGTTCCTGAAGCAGGGCGCCCGACGCGCCGCAGTACAAAAGGCAACCGAATCCGTGCGACTGCGCAGCCGGGGCCTGGGCCAGCCAATGGAAACCCTCTCCGGCGGCAACCAACAAAAAGTCGTCCTGGCACGCTGGCTAACCGGCCCAGTGGACGTCCTGCTCCTGGACGAACCCACCAGAGGAGTCGACGTCGGAGCCCGCAGCGAGATCTACCGCATCATCGTCGAACTCGCCTCCCAGGGCATGGCCGTCCTGATGGCCTCCAGCGACATGCCCGAAGTGCTCAGCCTGTCCCACCGCGCCCTCGTCATGCGGGGCGGGGAAGTAGCCGGCGAACTCAGCAGTGAAGACCTTGACCGATCCGACGTGCAGGAAAAGATTTTCCGGCTCGCCAGCGGCCTGACCCAGTAATCCCAAGGAAAACAACGATGTCGACCACCACTACAACTCCAGCCCCAGCAAATCCAACCACCCGGCGCTTCTCGCGTGAATGGTTCCAAAACCTAGCCATCCGCTACGCGATGGTCGTCGTCATGCTGCTCGTGATCGCCTTTTTCCTCTACCGCAGTGCGCGGTTCGGCACGGTCGATAACGTCACAACGATCCTCATCGCGGCAGCCCCGTTCGCCCTCATCGCCCTCGGACAGACGCTCGTCATCCTCACCGGCGGCATCGATCTGTCCGTCGGCAGCGTCATCGCCGTCAGCGCCATGTCCGGCGCCCTGTTCGCCAAGTCCTTCCCGGACCAGGTCTGGCTCTCAGTCCTCGTCGCTGTACTCGTCGGGCTGATAGCCGGCAGTATCAACGGTGCAGTCATCTCACTGATCAACGTACCGCCCTTCATCGCCACACTGGGCATGCTGACCCTGGCCTCCGGCCTGGCCTTCGTCGTCGGTAACGGCGCCCCCATCAACGGGCTTCCCACAGCCTTCGGACAGATCGCCAACACCCAGATCCTGGGCCTGACCATTCCCGTTCTGCTCATGATCCTGGGCATCGTTGGCTTCGGGCTGATGATGCGCCGCACCACCTACGGGCTGAGAATCTACGCCGTGGGCGGCAACAGGCTCGCCTCCGAGATCGCCGGCGTAAAAACCGGGCGCGTTCTCTTCAGCGTCTACGCCATCAGCGGCGCCCTGGCCGGGCTGTCAGGCATCATGCTCTCATCCCGCGTCATCAGCGGCTCACCGACCCTGGGCCAGGGCTACGAACTGGACGCCATCGCCGCCGTCGTCATCGGCGGGGCAAGCCTGATGGGCGGACGCGGCACGATCTGGGGCACAGTCCTGGGCCTCCTGCTCATCCAGACCCTGAACAACGGCCTGGACATCCTCACCGTCCCCGCTTACTGGCAGGACGTCATCAAGGGCGTGCTCATCGTCACCGCCGTCGCGATCGACGTATGGGCCAGCAAACGCCGAACCTGACCACACCGCGACACCCCACCACCCACAGGCAATCCATAAGGAGAAACCAATCAATGAAGATTAGCCAGCTCATTCGCCGCGGAACTGCCGTGGCCGCCACCGGAGCCCTCGCCCTGACCCTGGGAGCATGCGGCGCCGGTGACCCCAGCGCACAGAACGCCAGCGCGGGAGGCAAAAAACCAGTCAAGGTCGGTGTCAGCGTCTACAACATGTCCTCCTTCATTACCGCAGGAAAGGAAGGCATCGACCGGTACGCGAAAGAAAACAACATCGAAGTCCTCTGGAACTCAGCAAACAACGACGTCAGCACCCAGGCAAGCCAGATCGACCAGTACGTCAGTGCCAAGGTCGACGCCATCCTGATCGTCCCCGTCCAGCAGGACTCGCTCCAGCCACAGGTTGCTGCGGCAAAAGCCGCGAATATTCCGATCCTGGACGTCAACGCCAGCCTCAACAACAAGGACCTCTCAGGCAGCGTACAGCCCGACGATGTCGCAGCCGGCGCCCAGGAAGCCGAGATGATGATGAAGAAACTCGGCAACAAAGGCAAAGTCGTCATCCTCGAAGGACCCCTCGGGCAGTCCGCGCAGATTGACCGCTACTCGGGCATCCAATCCGTGCTTAAAAAGAACCCGGACGTCCAGGTGCTCGCCAAGGACACCGCCAACTGGAGCCGCGAAGAAGCCGTCAACAAGATGAAGAACTGGATCTCGGCCTTCGGAAAAGAAATCGACGGGGTAATCGCCGAGAACGACGACATGGGCCTCGGTGCTCTCCAGGCCCTCCGCGAGGCCGGCATCACCAACGTCCCCATCGTCGGCATAGACGGCATCCAGGACGGGCTCAACGCTGTCAAGAACGGCGACTTCATCGGTACTTCCCTCCAAAACGGCACAGTCGAACTGGCCGCAGGAGTCGCTGTCGCAGCCAAAATTGCCCGCGGCGAGGAAGTCAATAAAAACGGCACCTACAAGATGGCTGCCATCACCAAAGACAATGTCGACGCCGCCCTTGACCATGTGGTCAACAAGCGCGAAGACTTCCTGAACGAACTGCCCAACCTCATCGAAAAGAATCTGGAGACTGGCAACCTCGCATACGAGGGCTTGCCCGGCCAGAAGCAGTAAACAACGCTCCACGGGGCTCCATCTCCTCTTTTTCCTCACTCTCTGCAGTTAGCTCCCACAGGTTTCGTTCGTAACCTATGGGAGCTAACGCGGTTGCGCAGCCTGGCAACCGCAGCAAACAAGCATCCCCCACCTATTTTGAAGCGCCGATAACCGTAATTCCCTAATGCTCGGCAGCTGCTGCCGGGTCACCCCGTACTTCTCACGCAAACGCTCGGTGGCCTCGCCCAAGGAGATGGTCCACTCCTTGGGCATCGGCCCGCTCCCGACAGCACCGGCGAGCCTTCAGCCGACACAGTCCGTCAGGTATTAGCCCTGCCAGGGTGCCAAGGGATCTATTATCTTCGCGGGAAAGACGACAAGTCACTCTCACTCACCCTTTGGGACGACGAGGACGCACTGACCGCCAGCCGTCCGGCGGCGGACCGTATCCGTGAGGAAACGACTGCGGAACAACACATGGAAATCCTCGGGGTGGATGAATTTGAAGTGCTGACCCACCAGCTCAGGGAGTAGCATTCAGCGCACTGTCCCTGGCGCCGTTCAATGTCGATGAGTGCGTTCCACCCCAGTGCCGCCGCGAGCGACGGGAGAGCGGATTTGTGAATGCCCTCCCGGGGAAATGATGATGAACGACGGCTAGAGTCAAGTGGGTTCCCCGCGGGCTTGCAAGAGCTACGCAGCATTTCAGTCCACTCGATAAGCACTGGCCAAGCCGAAGTGACGATGCCCGCTCGGCCAAAAGCCGCCGCAGCCGCGAAACAGGAGGGAATCATGCCACACTCTCACGCCGACGAAGGACGAGGGTCCGGTGATCAACAGCCCGTACTTGCCGCAAGTGTCGTCCTGCTTCGGGACTCGCGGGTTGGACCGGAGGTCTTTGTCCAGCACCGTGTGTCGACCATGGATTTCGCCGCCGGCATGGTCGTGTTTCCCGGCGGCCGCGTTGACGACGCTGACTCCTCAGGTTGGACGTTCGGCGATGAACTCCTGGAGGCACACGCGGTGGCATGGAGCGGGACCAGCGTCTCGAACGATGCGGGGAGGGCCAGACATAATGCGGCGAGGGTGCTCGCTGCCGCCGTGCGCGAACTTGCTGAGGAGTGCGGCATCTCCATAAGGCCGGACGCACTCATGCCATGGGCCAACTGGGTTACGCCCGAAGGACAGCCCAAACGTTTCGACACCTACTTTTTTGTCACGGCAGTGGGGCCCGGCGTCGAACCACGCCATCAAACAACCGAGGCATGGCAGTCTCACTGGCTGCCCGTGCGCCGCATCCTCCAAGATGAGGCCGCCGGTACGATCAGGCTCCTACCCCCAACACTGACAATCCTGGACGAGCTCATTGAACTAGGCACAACAGCCGCCATCCGCCAAACAATGAGGGTGATCGAAAGCGTGCGTCCTCGTCCGGGTGACACGGAAGAATATTTCCGCTTGCGCCGCCAGGGCCAGAAGTGGGACATACGCACACCGCGGCCAGCGCAGAGCTGAAACTGGCATCAGAATCCCGGTCCACTCGAAAACTGTGGGTAGGCAAGGGGCCGGGAGGAATCGTCCACGTGAACAGCGACAGCGGTTGCTCGCTCACGATCGCTGCTCCGGGTGGTGGCCGGAGGCGAGGTCGTAGGAGTCCTGCACCAGGTTCTCGATGAACCGCTTCGTCACGCCGCGGCCGGGTCCGACAGAGATCCAGTGCTGTTTGTCGAGGTAGTGCCCGGGGGTGATCGAATCGTGGTCGCGGCGGAGCGCGTCGCCGTGGTCCGGGTCGACCTTGACGGTGATGATCTGCTGTCCCGGGTCATCCTCGGTGACGATGAGGAACACCTTGTCGCGCACCTTCCACACGTCCAGGTGCGGTGTGAACGGCCGGCCATTGCTGACGTCCTCGAGCGCGGCCGCGGTGTCGCGGGCGGTCTGTTGCAACCGCTCACCGGAGAGGGTCATCGGTCGGTCCTGCCAAACACAGCGGGGTCCACGGGACGCTTAGCCCGGGCAGGTTCTCGACGACGAGCAGGTACGACTCGGTGACCAGGTCATCCACGAGGGTCTTCTGCAGGGTTCCGCCGGGGTGCAGCGTGATCCAGTGCTGCTTGTTCATGTGGTAGCCGGGGGTGATGTCCTCGTGCTCCTCGCGGAGTGCTTTCCCGTCTTCCGGGTCTGCTTTGACGATCACGATGGGTTGGCCGGTGACCTCGGTCATCAGCATGAAGACCTTGTCCCGCACCTTGAACACATCCCAGTCGGGTCCGAACGGGTGCTCGAGCCCGGCGCCCGGCAGTTCCTCGACGCGGTCCCTGGCGTGCTGTTGCAGCGTGTCACCCTGCACGTGTCCTCCCTCGTCGCGTTGCCCTAAGTCGAAGTCCATACAACTGTACGCACTTGGCCTGGCAGAGGAGGGACCGGTGCGGAAAGGCAAGCGAATGATCCGGAGCGCCGTGCGCGGATCCTGCGCGCAACGCTCGAAATCATCGGCGTAGAAGGGGTGCACGCCGCCTCGTACCGGCGCATCGCCGCGAAAGCTGGAGTGCCGCTCGGGTCGGCGACGTACTACTTCTCGGACCTGCCGGCCCTGATCGTCAGCGCGTTCGAGACGCTGCGGGATGGTCTGGAACCCCGATACGCGGCCCCACTACGTGCCGCCCGGGACGGCACCGAAGCAGTTGAGGCGCTCGTTGCGGCTACGTGCGGCACGACGAGCCCGACCCTGGATGACATCCGTCTGTACGAGGCGATGCGCCACTACGGCGCACGAAGCTCTCAGGTGGCGGCCCTCCTCCGCGACTTCCAGGAAGAATCCCTCGTGATCCTCCGCCGCTCCTTCTCCGACGGCTCCGCCCGAGCCGTCGACGAGCTCATGTGGGGCTGGTGGAGCTACCGCCTCTTCCACGAACACCTGTCGCTCGACCAGATCATGGTCCGCCGCGCGTACCAAGCCCTCGTCGACCTCGCCGCCACCGAACCCGAAGCAGCCCAGGAGATCCGCTGTGTCTGACACCATGCACAGGATAGACTCACGCACTCTTCTAGCGAACGCCGATAATGGAGACTTCGTTAACCACCGGGTCAGTCGGCGATAGGGGACCCGACTTTGGTGCATCCAGCCAAGGGCCCTTCCTTCGTCCGGTAGTAGTGTGATTTGAACTCTTCGTGGGTGTTGTGCCATTCCGGAACTGCTTCTTCTTGAAGTGGGTGCAGGCGGGGTGGACTATTGGCTATGGCTAGCCGCCGGTTTTCTGATTTTCGCACAAGGAGAGGTTGGCCCTCAGGGTTGGTTACAGCTGCCGCGCAGAACTTCTGTGGGTCGGACCCTTCGGCGTGGAGGACTATGTGTGCGCGGCGAGGCAGTCCGCGTCACTACTTTGCTTGGGCCTCGTGTCCCCCCAGCCGGGGGATCATCGGCCGTTTCTGAGGCGAAGCGACCTGTATTGCGAAGATGAATGGCGGTGGTGCAGGCATGTCACGTGTTTTCCTGAGTCATTCCAGCCGGGATACCAGCCAGGCCGTCGCATTGAAGCGATGGCTAGTGGAGCAAGACCCGGGTCTGGCCGAGGAGATTTTCCTGGATCTTGATCCGGTGACAGGTATCGCCCCCGGTGAGCGGTGGAAGGAGGCCCTGCTCCGGGCAAACGAGCGTTGCGAGGCCGTCATCTGTTTGCTCTCTGCTAACTGGGCGGCTTCCCGCGAGTGTCTTGCCGAGTACCGGACCGCGGAGAACCTGGGCAAGCTGATCTTGTGCGTCCGGCTCGAGCCCTTGGAAGAGAATGCAATCACCGGCGAGTGGCAGCGCTGCGATCTATTCGGTGATGGGCCTGCAACAGAGATCGCCATCGACGGCACAGGCGGTCCGGTCCGCTTTCTCACGGAGGGCCTGCAGCGGCTGCGTCTGGGTTTGCACCGGGCTGGAATCGGGGCGGAGCTTTTTCCGTGGCCACCGCAACAGGATCCGGAGCGTGCACCTTACAGGGGGTGGGAGCCGCTGGAGGAAGCTGACGCCGCGGTGTTTTTCGGAAGAGACGGGCAGATCGTCCGGGGTCTGGATGCGCTGCGCACGATGCGCGGTTCAGGAGTCGAGTCGCTGTTCGTGATCCTGGGTCCCTCCGGCGCGGGCAAGTCTTCCTTCCTCCGTGCCGGTCTGCTGCCGCGGCTCCGGCGGGACGATCGGCAGTTCGTAGTGCTGAACGCCGTGCGCCCGGAGCGCAACCCGCTTATCGGGGATAGGGGGCTCGCCTGTTCGGTCCATGCCTTGCGCAGTGGTCTGGGTTTGCGTGCCCCCGCCTTGGGAGAAATAAAGGACGCCTGCACCGAGGCGGACATGGAACGGTTGCGGGTGTGGATGACGGAAGCGCGGCACGCAGCCGCTGGACGGCTGCTGGGAGTACCCCCCGGGTCGCCCCTGCCGACACTGGTTTTGCCGCTTGATCAGGCCGAGGAACTCTTCAACGCCGATGCCGGTCCTGAGGCGGCCAAGTTCCTGAACGTATTCGCCGGGCTGCTAGAACACGACGACGGGACCGTGCCGGCGGTGATTGCCGTAGGCACAATCCGTGCAGATTTCTACGAAGCGATGCAGATTGCCCCGGAGCTGGCGGGGTTGAAGAGTGTTGTCTTCGATGAGCTCAAACCAATGCCGATCGCCCGGTTCAGGGAAGTCATCCTGGGTCCCGCGGCTCGTGCCACGGCGTCAGGAAGGCCGCTGGAGATCGAGCCGGCTCTGGTCGACCGGTTGCTGGCAGAAAGTGGCCACGGAGCAGACAGTCTGCCGTTGCTCGCTCTGACCTTGGCACGCCTTTACCGAGATTATGGCGACGACGGGGATCTGATGCTCGCCGAATATGAGCGAATGGGCGGCATGCGCCGTGTCGTGCAGAACGAGGTCGACAGTTTGCTGGCTGCCGCCCGTGACCAGCGGCAGGTTCAGCTGGCACTGCTGCGCTCGGCGTTTATCCCGTGGTTGGCGACCATCAACCCGGACAATGACCAGCCAGTGCGCCGGATCGCACGCCTCTCGGATCTGCCCGAAGGAACCCGTCATTTGATCGACGCTATGGTGGGGAAGCGTCTGCTGGTCCGGGATAACCGCGGGGGAGAGACCTTGATCGAGGTGGCGCTTGAGAGCCTCCTGCGTCAGTGGGAGGACTTGGCTGGCTGGCTGGCAGAGGAGCGTGAGGACCTCAAGGCGGCCGACGCTCTGGAACGGGCCGCCGCGGCTTGGGAACACAGCGGCCGCAATGACGCCTGGCTGCTGGAAGGCGCACGGCTGGCGGGAGCCGAGGAGCTGGCCGCCAAACCCGGCTTCAGGGATCGGCTCGACTCCGTCCGCGAATTCCTTCACACCTCCAGGCAGCGGGACGAGAGCCGAGCCGAGGCAGAAAAACAGCAGCGGGAAGCCGCACTTCGAGCCGCCCGGGAAAGGCAGGATGCAGCAGAAACTCATGCAATGGTGCTGCGGCGACGCTCGCGTGTGCTCAAAGCGGTCGTGGCGGCGGCACTCGCTATCGCAGTCGTTGCCGTTGCTGGTTTCCTGCAGGCCTCCATTGCCCAGCGCCAGGCCAACGAACGTACCCGCGAAGCTACCGCCCTCCGACTTGTGTCGGAGGCGCAGTCTATGGTCACCGGCGGTCGTCCCGGCGGCGATGTGCGGGCCATAAAGCAAATACTTGCTGCTCATGCCATAGCACCTACGGCAGAAGGGGCAAACAGTCTGGTGGGTGCCGTGGTCGCGGAGAAGAATCTGGAAAGGATCATGGAAACAATTGACATTGTCGATAAATTGGCGGTGAGTCCCGACGGGCGGCGCATCGTCTATGGAAGTGTCGATGGCGCGGTACACCTGGTGGACACTGCCACCGGCATGCCCGTCGGTGGCCCGAGGGTCGGACACAAGGACGAGGTACGGAGTCTCGCCTTCAGCCCAGACGGACGGTTGATCGCCTCCGGCGGCCCCGATGGCAAAATACGCCGGTGGGACGGAGTCACCGGAGAACCGGCCGGCGTCCCGCTGACGGCGCACACCGATGGCGTGACGGCCTTGGCGTTCAGCCCCGACGGCAGGATGATCGCCTCGGGAGGCGTCTACGGCACTCTCCGTAGGTGGAATGCCAAGACCGGCGAACCGATCGGCGCCCCGATCATAACCAAAGGCTGGACCATTTCGGTGATAGCGTTCACCCCCGATAGCCGCACGATCCTGTCCAGTGGCGACACCGTGCGCCAGTGGGACGCCGACACCGGCCAGCCAATCGACGGTTGGACTCCAAGGCAGCTGGGTACCACGCCAAACGTGGCGTTCAGCCCGGACCGCAGGATGATCGTCGCCGGTGGCATGAATGGCACGGTACGCCGCTGGGATGTCAGCACCGGCAAAGCAATTGGCGGACCGACAGGACACGTCGGGTTGGTGAGGACCCTTGCTTTCAGCCCTGATGGCCGGATGATCGCCTCAAGCGGTGACGACGGCACCGTGCGCCGCTGGGACGCCGTAACCGGCCGCCCAATCGGCGAACCCATGACCGGGCACAACGGGCCCACGTCCAGCTTGACGTTCAGCCCCGACGGGCGATGGATCATCGCCGGAGGGAATGACGGCATGCGCTGGTGGGATGCTGTCACCGACCCGGCCTCCGCTGCATCCACCATCAAACTCGAGCCTGGAAGTAGGGTAGCGTTCAGCTCTGACGGCCGTATGCTGGCCTCCGCCAGTGCCGACGGTGCAGTGCGCCGATGGGACGCCCGCACTGGCGCACCGATCGGCAAACCGATTTCCTCAAACGAGGAGTTTTTCAACGATGTGGTGTTCAGTCCCGACGGCCGGATGATCGCCACCAGCAGTGGAGTGGTCGCCGCCGACGGTGTGAACGGTATTGTGCGGCGGTGGGACGCCCGCACCGGAAATCAGGTCAGCGGCCCGATGGTGGTGCCTAAGGGGGACGTGACCGGTTTGGTGTTCAGCCCCGACAGCCGGATGCTCGCCAGCGGCAGCGCTGACGGTGCTGTCCGGCGGTGGGACGCCGACACCGGCGACCCACTCGGAGAGCCGATGACCGGACACCAAAAATCTGTATGGAGTCTGGCCTTCAGCCCGGATGGCCAGACCATCGTCTCCGGCAGCGACGATGGGACGGTGCGCCGATGGGACGCGCACACCGGCAACCTGATCGGCGCGCCGCTACGGTTGGACTCCAAGGCAGCTGGGTACCACGCCAAACGTGGCGTTCAGCCCGGACCGCAGGATGATCGTCGCCGGTGGCATGAATGGCACGGTACGCCGCTGGGATGTCAGCACCGGCAAAGCAATTGGCGGACCGACAGGACACGTCGGGTTGGTGAGGACCCTTGCTTTCAGCCCTGATGGCCGGATGATCGCCTCAAGCGGTGACGACGGCACCGTGCGCCGCTGGGACGCCGTAACCGGCCGCCCAATCGGCGAACCCATGACCGGGCACAACGGGCCCACGTCCAGCTTGACGTTCAGCCCCGACGGGCGATGGATCATCGCCGGAGGGAATGACGGCATGCGCTGGTGGGATGCTGTCACCGACCCGGCCTCCGCTGCATCCACCATCAAACTCGAGCCTGGAAGTAGGGTAGCGTTCAGCTCTGACGGCCGTATGCTGGCCTCCGCCAGTGCCGACGGTGCAGTGCGCCGATGGGACGCCCGCACTGGCGCACCGATCGGCAAACCGATTTCCTCAAACGAGGAGTTTTTCAACGATGTGGTGTTCAGTCCCGACGGCCGGATGATCGCCACCAGCAGTGGAGTGGTCGCCGCCGACGGTGTGAACGGTATTGTGCGGCGGTGGGACGCCCGCACCGGAAATCAGGTCAGCGGCCCGATGGTGGTGCCTAAGGGGGACGTGACCGGTTTGGTGTTCAGCCCCGACAGCCGGATGCTCGCCAGCGGCAGCGCTGACGGTGCTGTCCGGCGGTGGGACGCCGACACCGGCGACCCACTCGGAGAGCCGATGACCGGACACCAAAAATCTGTATGGAGTCTGGCCTTCAGCCCGGATGGCCAGACCATCGTCTCCGGCAGCGACGATGGGACGGTGCGCCGATGGGACGCGCACACCGGCAACCTGATCGGCGCGCCGCTGACCGGACACCAGGAATGGGGGGTAAGCAGTCTCGCATTCAGCCCCGACGGACGGATAATAGCCGCCGGTGGCGGCGACGGTACCGTGCGCCGGTGGGACGCCGCTACCGGCACGTCGATAGGCGACCCGATCACCGCACATCACGACGGAGTAAGTGTGGTGGTGTTCAACCCCGACGGTCGGCAATTGGTGACCGCAGGCGGGGACGACACTGTGCGGTGGTGGGACGCAGGTACGGGCGGGGCCATCGGATTCCCGATTTCAGTCACCGGGCTACAGAGCGTCTTTACTAGAGTATTTTTCAGCCCAGATGGTCAATTTATGACCCTCGTCAATTATGACTCAGTGATACAGCGATGGCCTGCCCCCGAGGCTTGGCCTGGAAACTTATGTGCCAAACTCACCCGAAACATCAGCCACGAAAAATGGCGCGACTGGGTCTCACCCGACATTGAGTACATGGAGATCTGTCCAGGCCTACCTATCCCCGCCACGAACAGCCCCGCTCCAACCACTGCGGGGACCACCCCACTTGAGACGGGTCCCTAGATCGCTCGACCAGGCACCTCGCCACGCGTAAAAGGGTTTAGCCCCTCCCCGCCAATCACGTCGCTGCAAAACATTCGAGGGCTATTCCCTGAAGTTTTTGATCCGCTCGTGGGAAAGGACGACCATCACCGCTCTTCGACGACTACACAGAGTGTCCGATGGTTAGCTGCTCGGATTGCAACGGACGCAGCCCTCAAACTGTCAACAGAACCTGCCGTAGGCTTTCATCGTGGTTCAGGCCCTCGGCGACGAAGTCCGTGCTGGCGTACGCGATCCGATACACCGTCTCCCGGCTGATGCCGTAGTCGCTGGCGAGGACGGATTTCGGGGCGCCGCTAGCCGCCCGCTCGACCAGCTCCGTCGCCCGTTCCGGAGTGAGGGTTTTCTTCCGCCTTGTCACAGTGTCAGCACAGGGAACGACGAGGGCCGTCAGGCAGAGTGGCCGGAGGAAATACCTAATCGTCTGCGTTGAGTGAGGCCGGCCGTTACGTCTGGTTCCGGGTTGCTGCGCCGATCCTGTCGGGACGACAGCCGCGGTCAGGGCGAGTGTGGCCGCCGGTATCCGGCAGCCACACCCGAGGACCTGGGTTGGCGGGAGGATTATTTGAGCATCCACTCGTCGGTGGTGTAGTCCTGTCGTCCATCCGCCGGAGTGAAATCTGTATGGACCCAGACGCGCAGGTAAGTGCGGCCGTAGTACTGGTAGGGCTTGACCCACACGCTCTTGGTCGCCCAGCTGTGCTTGTAGGTGGCGCTCTCCCATCCGCCTTTCTCGGCGTAGGTCCGCCGGCTCCCCCAATCGCAGTCGGTCGGATGGCACTTTCCGAACACGCGTATCGTGCCCGCGGGATAGACACAATGGCCACTGGTATCGCACAGAGCTTGATCCGCGCAGCCCCAGTCGAGGACTACTTTGGTGACTGATCGTGTGTTCGGGTCGGTATTCTTCCAGGTTCCGGTCGCGGGGCTGGAGCCGCTACACAGCGCATGCGCGGGTGCTGCCGTGAGTGTGCTGCCGACAAAAACGAAGGCGACCGCAGCAAGCATTACGGCAATCAGGGTGGCAGTGGCGGACCGGCCGGCCCGTTGCCGCAAGGTGTTCATCAACATTGGAGGTCTCCTGGTATGGGCGTGTGGTGTGACAGGCCGTGCACCCGTTTTCGCGGATCGGATGCCCTTAACCGGCAGTTCCATGCTCCCTGCGGCGGAGGATGAGGCGCTTCCGTGCCAGCACGGTTTCTTGAACTCTAAAGAGGCCCACAGGAAAGGACTTCGCCATCAAGTTGCGGTCGGCCTGATTCCAGCCGCAGGGGTAAGGCGTTGCGTAGCGTCCGCAGGTACACAACATCGTGTGAACACGGCTCAAGGGCATCGAGTATGGAAGCCAGATCCGTAACGGACAAGGAGAATAGGGGTATGCCGGAACGATTTGGATGGGTGCCCAACCTCGCGCGGGGCGATTGGCTTCGCCCGATGGAAAGTGCGCCGTTTGGCAGCATCCTGTCGATTGTTCCCCGCGGTTTTGGGGCGTACGCGCGCGTGTTCCATCCTGTCGAGCGCGACCGCCCGCGTGGCACGAAGACGTGGCAGGGCGTCGAGGAGACGACTTACTTCGACCGTGTCGGAGACATCGGGGCATCGCTCGAGACGGAGCGCACCACCTGGGCGAAGGCTGCGGCATCGTTCGGCATGACCATGCACGCAGAGGCGCAGTACGCACGGCTCGTGCGGCGCGACTACGGCGATGCCGGCGGAGCGATCGCGGCAGACGGCTGGCGCTACGGCGACACGTCCGAGGGCTGTTTTGACGCCGCGTCGCTCACGGCGGCATCCATCGTTCTTGCCCGTCACACCGCGACTCCGGATGCCGGCACCGCCGCGATCTGGGAGGGGTGGGGCGGTCTGGTGAATTCGGCAGGGGTTGCGCACTTCGTGTTCGAACCGGGCGGAGGACCGACCGCCCGCTCCACCGACGGGTCTGCCGTGCACATCGCTGATCCGTCACTTCGCGAGCGGTTTGCTGGTGCCGCGCGGCACGGGATCGGCGGAGCACGTTCGATGATCAAGACTCTTCCGGGGCTTTCCCGCAACAAGCCGGAACCGGGCTCCGGGCTGCTCGCCCGTGAGGTCGCAGCCGGGCCGCGGTTTGAACTGCATCGGGGCACCGGGCGGCGTTATGTTCTGTTCGAGGCGGGGACGAATGACTTCGCGGATGCTGCCTGGCCTGGCCGGGCGCCCTGGATCAATGAGGTCATGTGGGCACAGTCGCCCAGCATCCTGTGGCCAGACGATCACTCGTGGGTGCTCGCCACCGAGATCGACTTCGACTCGACGCTCGTTGCGGGCACGACGGCGCTCATCCGCGAACTCATGCAGACGCCAGGCCTGGAGGTGCTGCCAATCCGCACCGACGCCGACCTGACCTGGAACGGCGACGCACTCAATCGCCCCGAGTGACCTCGTAGCCCGAGGCGCTGCGCAAGACATCGCCTGTGCCCGAGCACCCGCCCAACCCCGGCCGAACATAGGGCTTATAGCCACTTCTGATCCCGGGGGACTGTCCGATTTTCGGTGGATCCATGGTTGGCATTTAGTTGATTCTTCCGTCGAAGCTGATGGCGAATGCATTCAGGGCCGGCTTCCATCGTGTGGCCCATC
>NZ_JBQCMF010000030.1:0-24188 GCF_051965295.1 Arthrobacter sp. SAFR-023
GCCTACCTGTTCCGGCGCCGCGACCTCACTCCGTGATACCGAACGCTTGGACAGGTGCTGCTCGCTGTGCGGCTGGTGCTTTACGGGACCGACGTCGGCCACGGCGTCGGACGGGTACCGTACTTCCTGCTTCCGTCGGGCGGGGGCCCGGTCCTCGTCAGTGCGCTGCTGCCAGGGCCGCGGGAAGCTCGGTCAGGGCTGTGACTATGAATTCAGGAGCTTCAAAGTAGTCCGGGTAGCTACCCCCGGTCCTGTTCAGCCACGCTGTCCGGAGCCCGGCACGGGTGGCGCCGTGGATGTCCCACGGATGCACGGCGACCAGCAGCATGCCGGCCGGATCAGCCCCGGAGGCGGCGGCGGCGTATTCGTAGGAGGCCCGGGCAGGCTTCCAGGCGGGCGCGTCTTCGACCGAAAGCAGCGACTCAAACACCTCCCGGATCCCTGCGGCCTTGAACAGCTTCTCTGCGATCTGGGTTGAGCCGTTGGTGAGTGTAATCAGCCGGAACCCTGCAGCCCCCAGGGCGCTGATCCCCTCGGGAACATCCGGATGTACCCCGAGGCCGTTCATGCCGCCCATGACATGCTCGACCGCCCCGTCGAGAGGGCGGTTAAGCTCCACCCCGGTCAGAAGTCCCCGGAGCGCGTCGGCTCCGATGGCGGCGAAGGATCCGTTGTCTCCGCTGGCCGTCAGTGCGAAGCCGTCACGCAGCAGCGTAGCGAACCAGAGTTTGGCCAGGTCAGCTGGCGCTCCGATTTCCCTGAAGCGTTCCCCCATGGGCGACATATCCGACAGGGTTTCGTTCACATCAAAGACAATGACAGAGATGGCGGTGCTCATTGATTCTCCTTGTGGTCGCGTGTACGTCTCCAGTGCAAGTCTGCCGCCTTCCCGGACAGAACTGCGCCAGGGCAGCGCCGTATTCTCCGTCGCCCAGGACGGTCACGTTCTGGAAATCACCGCTGTCATGGCAGGGCATAGGTCGACCCGGACGGCGGGGTAGTTCGGCGTGAGACTACATTTCGCCGAGCTCGAAGATCTCCAGGGTGAACTTTCCGTTGCCGTCGGACAGGAATGGATGGCCGTCGGCCAGTGCCTTGGCCCCCGCGAGGCTTTCTGCTTTCACGATCGAGTAGCCGATTCATAAGGCGTGGCGCACCGGCTTCCGCCTTCCCCGCCGGTGTGAATCAAACCGGGCAGGGATTCCTCGAGGCCGGCCGTGTCGTGCGCGTACGCACGGTGGTCAGGCAGCCTCCAGGATCTGTTTCAGCTTGGCGAGGTCTTTCTGCATCGCGCGGCGCATCGTCGGTGCCATGACGAGCTTCATTACCGCGGAGAATCCAGCGGGCTTGCCGGTGTTGCGCAGTGCCATGCGGGTAGAGGAGTGGTCAGCGTCCGCCCAGGTGTAGGTGGTCTGCATGGGGAACGGGCCCTGCGCTGTCTGCATGACCAGCCTCTTGCCCGGGTCCAGCTCGGTGAATTCGTACACGTAGTCCAGGCTCCGGCCCAGGAAGTGAGCCCGGAAAGCCAGCCGGGATCCGACCCTCAGTGGCGGCGCGGATTCCCAATTGACCGCCTTGATGTTGGTATACCACTCGGGAGCGTTCTCAGGGTCCGAAGCATAGCTGGCGACAACCTCGCGCGGCCGGTGGATGACAATCTCTGTCAGTACGTCAACCATTGTCTTTTCCTTCTGCCGGCGGAGCATCAGATGCCGGCCACCTCGCGGCCGGTGAATGCGACGAGACGCTCCATGCTCGCCGCCGACTCATCGACCAGCGTCTCTTCGGCGAAGCTGGCCCCCCGCATCTGGGGACTGATGGTGTTCCGGGCGAGGCCCAGCACGTAGTCCGAGAGGACCGGCGAGACCGCGAGTTCTTGCCCGGTGGCCTTGGCAAAGTCCCAGGCGTGCACCAGCAGTTCCAGGTTCAGGATGTTTGCGACCAGCGTCGCGGGGAGCTCCGCGAAGCCCATGTCCAGGCTTCCTTCCAGGCCGCGGACACGGAACGCTTCCAGAGTGATCTGCGAGGCCTCGGCGATCCGGACTTCTGGCGACGCCGTCGGCCGGGCAGGAACGGTAGTGCCAAGAGCCTTGCCGATCGATGCAATCGAGCCGAAGAGATGGCCCAGCAGACCGTCAACGGTGAAGTCCTCGCAGGGTGTGCGGGCGTCCATGTCCGAGTCCTTGAGTCCCTGCAGGACGCGTTGGGCCACGGCGAGGGAGGCTTCGGCGCTGGCGAGTTCGTCGATGGGGTCCGGGGCTGCCGACCACTCGTCGGGGCCGGCATCGCCGCTCGTGGCCAAAAGTACCAGGCGCCCCAGGAAGTGGTTCCAGCCCTCAGCATGGCCAGTTTCCTGCTCCGCTGTCAGCCCTTCGTGGATCAGTTGGACGGTCGTTCCGCCGTCGACTGCTTCTAGGTTCACGGTCACGGTAGAGGCGCCCGGCGGCAACTGGTCGTCACCTTCCCAGCCCCACGTGTAGACGATGCGTTTTCCGGGCTCGATTTCCGTGAAGGTGCCTCTTGCGGCATGGCCCGGAGTGATGGTCCAGCGGTAGTCTCCACCGACGCGGAGGTCGACCCTGGCCGCCACGGTTTTCCAGCGGCGGAGCCTCTCGGGCTCTGTGATGAGTGCGAAGGCCGCATCCGGATCGACCGGAAGGAAGACAGTTTTGTTAAATGACATCAGATTTTCCCTTGCGATGTTGGTGGGCGGAGCCGGCTGGCGTCAGCCACCAGCAGATCCAGTTCATTGGTCCAGAAAGCGTCAAATTCTTCGCGCAGCCGGACCATTCCTGCTGCGTCCAGGCTGTAGTACCTGTTCCTGCCGTCCTTCCGGGCCGATACCAGCCCCACTTCGGACAGCAGCAACAGATGCTGGGAAATAGCCGACCGGCTGACCGAGAAATGTCCGGACAGCTCCGTCACCGTCCGCTCTCCCACCGCAAGGAGCCGAAGGAGTGCCCGCCTGTTTGGCTCCGCGGCAACTTCCAGAAGATCAGGCACAATAAATACGTTAGTCATCGCTAACGTATTGTGCAAGCGGTCGTCCCCGACTCTCTTGTAAACGGGCACCAGAACGCTAGCGCCCGTCCGGGTACGGAGCCGTGGCAAGCGGAAAAGGCAAGCATCTGGAAGGCCTGCTGGTAGGCGGCCGTGCTAATCAGCCTGACCAACAGCACTGTCCGCCGCTGGGCAGGCGCCTGAAACCCAAGGAATGCCTGCAGCAATGGCGCGGACGAAGGAGCCTTTCCGCCGGGCCCGGAATGCATGGGGGACATTGCGGGCCCGGCGCCTAAACCTGCCATCATTTGCCCCGCGATAGCCGGCCTCTGCTAGTGAGACAACTCTGTCCCGCCTCCCTTGGGGAAAGCTGGGGCTACCTTGGGGACCCGCTTGGACGGTCGCCGAACGTGACGCTTCTCCCGGCATGGCCAGCCCAGGGGCGGCCAGCACAGGGGCCAGGTAAGCCGGGAACTACCCGCCCCACACCGAGAATGAGCCGGAGTCCCCGGCGATCACGCTCTGGTAGATGACAAAGAGCCCGGCGAGCACGCCCAGCGTAAGGGCCGCGATGCGGGCGGGACGGGAGCGCTGGAGCCCGGCCAGCGCCGGGACCCGCTCGGCCAAGGGCGCGAAGGTGGCGGCGAGCATCAGCACGACTACAAAGAAGAAGACGACGGCGGCGATCTTCAGGATGTCGCCCTGCTGGGCATGGGCCTGGATGGCGTCGGTGGCGCCCCGGGTCTCCTCCAGCTGCTCACCGGCCTGCGCGGTGATGAGCGCCATCGGGGCAAGGATCAGTGCCAGCACGCCCAGCGGCCACGCGAGATATCGGCGGGTCCGGCCAGCCAGACCGTAGATGACGGCGCCTAGGCCGGCGAGCGGCCCGAAGACGACGACGCCGTGGACCAGGAGAATGTGGGCCGGAAGGCCGCCGATCAGCATATTGGAAGCTCCTTGCACGTCAGAGGGGCGCAGGTGCCTTGAATCTAGCATCGGGGGAGCCGATGGCCTATGGGGCGGAGCCAACCGGATCACCGGCACGGCGGGCGGCAACAGACCGGATGCCCAGCCCCGCCGTTGCGATGGCCAGGGCCAGCAGGACTGTGGGAAGTGCCCCGCCTGCGGGTCCAAGTGTGGCGGCCAGAATCTGCCTGCTCATCAGCAGCATCTCCTGCAGGTCGCCCGCCGCGACGCGCGTGCCGAGGACGTAGCTGACAGAGGTGAACAGGGCTGGAACCACCCACAACAGCGCCAGGTCTGCGAGCCAGACGACACCCCGCCGCGCAGGACGAAGGCCGCACCACGCCAGGGCGCAGCCGACGATGAGCGCCGGGACCCAGCGCGCCGCCGACGGCACCGCGGCGGGGAGGTTGGTCTGCCCAACAAAGCCGACAAGCCACAGCACAGCCCATGACGTGAACGGCACCGCCACCAGCCCGGCGCCGAGCGCAGCCAGGGCACGTGGATTCGAACGGAAGAGCAGGAACGCCACGAGGCCCGCAGTGATCGACGCGACAGTGCCCGCCAGCAGGCCGGCGAAGTAAATCCTCGCCAGCGTCCCGCCCGTCAGGCCGCCGTCGAGCACCATGAATGACTGTGCGGCCGCCGTGATCTGTACCGCAAGGACGCCGGATGCGGCGCACCACGCCACCAGACGCCGCTGGGCGGGCTGCCAGATGCGCAGGGCGAGTCCGGCCACCGCACCGCCCGCGGTGAGGAGGGCCACCAGGGTAGTGAGTTTGTATTGGCTCAGCGGCAGCAGCGAGACCGGCATCTGATCCGGAAGGACCTCGGCGCCCCACAAGTTCTGGAGCGGGAGCCGTGCCCCGGTGATCAGCCAGGGTGCCAAACCCAGCAGTCCAGCCAGGATTCCGAGCAGCGACCCCAGTGCGGCGTCCTTGGCCGGAGTCCGCTTCGCCTGGTGAGGGGGAAGTCCATGGTCGGTCAGTTCATCGGGCAGACTCACTGCGGCTCCTTGCGTGCATGGGTGGTCGGGGGGCGCACGCAAACAGAGCGGGCAGCTAGATAGTACACCGAATGGATTAAGTTATCTTCTGGAAAAAGTTCACAAACGGGTGATGTTTTTCGGAATTTCCCGGAGGGTTCAAGCGTTCCTTGGATAACGCCACAGGCGTACCGCGCCAGGGGCGTAAGGGAGAGGACGAGGCGATGAAAAACATCGGCAACTTTGGACCCCGGAACGTCGCTGCGGACGCAACGGCCCCACACCCCTGGAGCCGGTATGTGGCAATCGGAGATTCGTTTACCGAGGGCGTCGGCGATCCCGAGGAACGCTGCGCCGGAGGGCTCCGGGGTTGGGCGGACCGGGTGGCAGAGGAGCTCAGTGCGGAGCGGAAAGACTTTGCCTACGCCAATCTGGCCATCCGCGGCCTGCTTTTGGACCAGATTCTTGACCAGCAGACGGAACCGGCAATGGAGCTGAAGCCTGATCTGATCACGCTGTCGGCCGGCGGGAACGACATGGTGTTCCACCGCACCGACCCGGACAAGCTGGCGGCCAAGCTGGAAGCCGGAGTTGAACGGCTGAGTGACACCGGTGCCACCATTATGCTGTTCGCCGGGCCGGACTGGCGGCGCACGCCCATCCTGGGGCGCAGCCGCTCCCGGATAGCCATCTTCAACGAGAACATCCGGATCGTCGCTGCCGCGCATGACTGTCTGCTGGTGGACCTGTGGACGCTGCCCGGTCTCAGGGATCCGCGGATGTGGGACCCGGACCGGCTGCACTTCTCGCCGCTGGGCCACCACACCATCGCCATGCATGTGCTGGACACCCTGGAGGTGCAGCATTCGCTGCAACCGCTGGAGCCAAAGGCCCTGCCGCACAGCAATTGGCGCGATGCCAGGGCCGGGGACCTGGCCTGGGCCCGCACCTACTTCCTGCCGTGGGCTTGGCAGCGCATCACGCCGCCGCGCATTCCCCTGCCGGGTGTCCACGACCATCCGGCGCCCGCGCCCCTGCTGCCGAAGCGGCCGGTGTTCGCCCCGGTTTATGCTGTGCGGACCGTTGCGGTGAAGGCCGTGGCTGAGTTCCTGGCGTAGCGCCCGGAAACCGGGCGGACGCATGGGTGAGCGTACGACGGCGGCGGCTGGCCGGCCGCCGTCGTGCCCGTCCGACGGCCCGGCCTACGGCGTCCCGACGACGATATCCGCGCCCGCGTCGCCCGCTGTGGCGGTGATCCAGTCGATCACGTCCCGCCGGTCTGTGCGGTAGGAAAAGTTCGTTCCCTTGCAGTAGCGGCTGTGGTTGAACGAGGTGATGCCGGCGATGGTGTTGGACGCCGCCGTGCCGTAGAACAGCGGCCCGCCAGAGTCGGCGGTGCAGGTGCCGCCGAGGCCCTTCCCGTTGCCGTTGGTCTGGACGTTGTAGCCGTCGGCGCTCGCGCTGGTGAGGTTCGTCAGCTTGGACGTGGCCATGAGCCGTTCGCGGAATGAGGTGTCGGAAACGGGGTTGACCTCCGAGATTCCGTAGCCGCTCACGGTGAAGGTTGTTTCCTGCTGCCCGCGCCTGGTGGCCAGCGTGTCCAGGGTCTCCGGTGCCGCGAGGTGCGCGTATTCTTCGAGCGCGATGGGCTGCTCCAGGATCACCAGGCCGACGTCCTTGGTTTCCGGTACCTCGGCCATGCTGGTGTAGCCGTAGTTGTGCAGTTCCTCCGACTCAGCGCACTGGCTTCCCCGCGTTCCCTCGGCGCAGAGGCCCGGGTAGCCGGTGTCCGGATCCGTTCCCGTCTCAGGGCTCCAGTCCACGCCAGCGTCCTGCTGGAAGTAGACCCGCGCCGCGGAAACACCGGCGGTGCAGTGGCCTGCTGTTAGGAACACGGTGGGCGTCAGCAGGGAGCCCGAACACCTGTGGTGGAACTCGCCGTTGGGACCGTAGAAGACAACCAGCCCCACGAAGGGGTGCTCGGTGTCCTTGGCGTAGTCACCGGTGACCGCGCCGGCCGGGACGGCCGTGGTCAGGGCCAGCACCGTAGCAGCGGCCAGCACGACGGCGGCACCGCCGCGGGCGCGTAGTTTCTTCCAAATGCGCATACAAGCCCCAGCTTCCTCATGCACGGACAGCCGGCAGCGCACGTCGGAGCACGCGGCAGGCGCCAAACAGTGTAGTCACCGCCGAATGTGGCGGTGACTTAAGGTACCACCCGGGGGCGGGTACCGCGGCGCGTGCAGGACCGGCGCCGGCGAACTCGGCTAGGGCTATTTTCCGGGTGCCGCAGGCCATAGGCTCCAGCCATGTCATCAGTCATCGTTTGCAGCGGCCCCCACGACGGCCACGTTTCGCCCATGCTCGGAGTGGCACGCCGCCTGATTGACCGCGGCCACCGGGTGCGGTTTCTCACCGGCCCCGCGTATGAGGATGCAGTAAAGGCCATCGGGGCTGAGTTCCTCCCGCTGGGACCGGGCGCCGAATACGCGACCGAATCCAGCGCGGCCACCGGCGTCCAGGCGATCCGCGAGGGCATCCAGGGGCTGGTGATTGAGCCTGCCCGCGGCCAGTACCTGCCGCTGGCAGCGGCGGTCGCGGCCGAGCCGACGGACGCGGTCCTGGCGGAGGTCACCTTCGTGGGCGCCGCCACGCTGTCCAGGCTTCCGCGGAACAAGCGGCCACCTATCATCGCCTGCGGCATCCTGCCCTTGACGCTGTCCAGCCGGGACTGCGCCCCCTACGGCTCCGGGCTGGCGCCGGGCAAGGGGCCGGGTGCCCGCCTGAGGAACCAGGCAATGAACTGGCTGGTCTCCAATGTGGTGCTGAAGGACAGCCAGCGGCGGGTGGACGCCCTGACCCGCGAGCTGGTGGGCGTGGGGCTGGACGGGCTGTTCATTCTGGACTGGGCCCGCCGGACCGAACTCGTCGCCCAGTTCACGGTGGAGGAATTCGAGTATCCGCGCTCGGATGCGCCGGGCAACCTGCGCTTTTTCGGCCCGATGTCCCGGCATGCCGCCTCCGCCTCCGTGACGCCGAAGCCGGGCTGGTGGGGCGAGCTCGATGGCTCCCGGCCCGTGGTTTACGTGACGCAGGGGACCGTCTCCAACGAGGACTTCACGGCCCTGGCCGGTCCCACGCTGGAGGGGCTTGCCGGGGAGGACGTGACCGTCGTCGTCAGCACTGGCCGCCGCCCGCTCGACGCGCTGCCGCCGCTCCCAGCCAATGCCTGCGCCACCGAGTTCCTCCCGGACGCTGAGCTCCTGCCTAAGGTGGACGTCTACGTCACGAACGGCGGCTACGGCGGACTCCACTACGCGATGGAAAACGGGGTGCCCATCGTGGTGGCGGGGGACACGGAGGACAAACCCGAGGGTGCCGCCCGGGTGGCCTGGGCCGGCGTCGGAATTAACCTCAAGACGGGCCGGCCGAAGCCGGAGGCCATCCGCGACGCCGTGCGGAAGGTTCTGGGGGACGGCCGGTACCGGGCCGGAAGCCAGCGGATCGGGGCGGCGATTGCGGCTTCCCCCGGCGTGGACGGGCTGATCGACCAGATGGAAGCGATGCTGCGGGTGGGCGAGCCGGAACAGCGCCAGCCAGACGCCTAGACAACCCGTGTGGTTCGCGGGCTGCTGCGGGCAGGCGGGCGTAAATAGGCGATTACCCTGTTCCGGTCAGTTCCTCTCGGCATTATCCTTTTTCCTATGAGTTCAAGCGAACAATCGCTCGACTCAGGGGCGCCGGGGGGCACGAAGTCGAGGGGAGTGCGTAACCCCGCCGTATGGGGTTTGGCCGGGGTTCTGGCTGGGTCTGTGGTCAGCGGAGGTTTCTCTCTAGTGACCGCCCAGATGGCTTTCCAAGCCAGCGAAAATTCAGCGAACAGGGCCCAACAGTCAAGCGAGCGAAGCATTGAGGAAGAAAACAAACGAGCTCGGGATCAATTTACAAGGGATCAGCGCGTAGTCGCTTACAAGCAATACCTGACGGATTCCAGGTTGTTTGAGGACGCACAACTGGATTACCTCAACGCGCTGTCCCAACCGACGGTCTACGACGTAAATACCTACCTGAACAGCTTGGAAACGACAAATAGGCAGTTCGTTAATTCGGCGTGGGGCATGGAGTTCTTCTCCCCGAAGAAACTTAAAGAGGCTGCCAGTGCGCTTACGCAAGAGCTGTACGAGAGGTATCTGATGTTAAGAAGCTACGACCAATCGAGTGCTCAGCTCCAGGCGCTCTATGAGCGCGTAGACCGTCTCGGACGGCCGAAGATTGTCGAACTACGCCAAAAGTTCGCAGATTCCGCTAGCGAAGTATTGTCGTCCTGAGTTGTCCCCCGTGTTGTGGCACGGTAAGTCTCGCCAGGCGATGCCGCAGCCCTAGTCCGATGCTTCGGAAGAGCGGACACTTCGCGGTGGTCGCCATCCCTCCTGTGTTCTGATTGCCTGTTGGATGCGCAAGGTGATGTCACGCAGCTGGCGTCTTTGGGCAGCTGTTAGCGGGTCGAGGACCAACCTTCTGACGGTGTCGACATGACCCGGAGTTGCCTCATCGAGCACCTCGAGGCCGGCGTCGGTCAGACTTGCCCGGGTGGATCTGCCGTCTTTGGGGTCCTGGGAGCGCTGAACCCAGCCTCGGCTCTGCAGCCGTGACACCGCGCGGGACAGTCGTGAGAGCGAGCTGTTGGCGAAGCCGGCCAGATCACTCATGCGAAGTGTCCGGTCAGGTGTGCCAGCCAATGCGAACAAGATGCCGTACTCGAAGTGCGTGAGGTCAAAACCGTGCACCAACGGCGCATCGAGCGCGGGCGGCAACCACTCCAGAACCGTAGCCAGTCCCGCCCAGGTCTCAAGGTCATCCCCATCAAGAACGTCCGGAGGGCGGGTATTAGTCATACGACCAGAGTACGAGATCCAGACGGGCTTCGCCGCTCATTCAGTTGCTTGGGCAAGCATTTGCCCCTAGTGTTTTGTTTCCCAGGCAAGTAATAGGTGAGGTATGCAGATCATGGAAATGCAGTTAGCGACCAAGCGGGCCTTCGTCAGTGGCTCCACCAAGGGCATTGGCTACTCCATTGCGAAGGCGCTTCTCCGAGAGGGAGTGTCTGTCATTATCAACGGGCGCGTTGAGAGTCGGGTCGAGAGTGCGGTGCGGAAACTGAGGTCAGAGGTGCCCGGCGCGATCGTCGCAGGCATTGCTGCTGACTTCCGCGAGCCCGCCGAGGTACAGCATCTGGTGGGTTCGCTCGATGGCATCGACATCCTCGTGAACAATGTCGGACTCTTCGAAGTGAAACCCTTCGGGGAAATTTCTGATGATGACTGGGGGCGCTACTTCGACGTCAACGTCATGAGTGGTGTGCGGCTGTCGCGTGCAATCCTTCCCAAGATGATCGACGCTGGATGGGGCCGGATCATTTTCATCGGCAGCGAGTCTGGAGTGAACATCCCTGCCGACATGACGCACTACGGCGTCACCAAGGCGGGACTGCTCGCCTTGAGCAACGGTCTTGCCAAACTCACCCGTGGTACTGGCGTTACGGTAAACACGATCCTCGGCGGACCTACCTATTCAGACGGTGTGGCCGAAACAATCGAGCAAATCGCCGAGACGCAGCAGCTCACGGCAAGTGAGCTCAAAGCGGCCATCATCGGCGGAAATCAGACCTCGCTCCTTGGGCGGTTCATAGAGCCTGAAGAAATCGCGAACCTGGCGGTCTTCCTTGCAAGTCCACTGTCATCCGCGACAAACGGGACTGCCGTGCGTGCCGATGGAGGCGTGCTCACCTCGATGCTCTGAAGCCCGTGAGAGACTGAGGAAAAGCTCGAAGCTCAGAGACAGCGCGAGGAGTCAACGCGAGGCCACGTCACCAGCCCGGGACCGCCTGAGTGACCGCGCAGACCCGCAAGCAGCCTGACGTTGGCCAGCACCGGACGTTCCGATGCCGGCCAAGAGTCAGACAGGGACAGTTCAGAGCTTGGCCAGCAGCGCCTGCATTTCCTGGATTTCGGCCTCCTGCGCGGTGACGATGGCCTTGCTGAGGCTTACGGCGTCGGGGTTCTTCCCGCCGGCAGTTTCGGTTTTGGCCATCATGACGGCGCCCTGGTGGTGACCGATCATCTGTGTCAGGAAGAGCTTTGCCGCCTCGTTACCTTGGGCGGCGTCGAGTTTCTTCATGTCCGAGTCGCTCATCATCCCGGCCATGCCGCCGGTGCCGTGAGTGGACATGTCGTGCCCGGTGGGCGCTTTTGTGGGTTCGTTCCAGCCGGTGAGCCACCCGGTCATCGTTTCGATTTCCGGTCCTTGGGCGGCCTTGATCTTGGTGGCCAGGGCGGCCACTTCTGCGGGGATGTCCTGCTTGGCCAGCATCATGTCGCTCATCTTCACCGCCTGGGCGTGGTGGGGGATCATCATCTGGGCGAACATGACGTCGGCGGCGTTGTGCCCAGCGGTGGCAGCGGCGGAGCTGCTGGCCGGCGCAGAGCTAGAGCCGCTTTCGGTGCCGGTTGTTGTGGCGCCGGTGGAGCCGGGCCCTGTTCCGGTGGAGCATCCGGTCAGGGCAAGGGTCGCGGCGAGGGCAGTGGCGGAGAGGGTCAGAAACTTCTTGGTCATGAAAATCAGGTCCTTCAAAAAAATCGTCTGGGTGCGTCTCCAGAAGGGAGGCGCGTGCGCATGGATAGGCCGAAGGGCCTCTGTGGGCAGGCCCGCGGCTGGTGCCGAAGAGAGGCTCCGGCGGGGTTCCTTTTGCCGCCTGCTTTTTACGTCCGGCTGATGCAGAGAGCCCCCGGTGAAGGACCTCCGGGAAGATAGGAATAGCTGCCGGCCGCGGATCCGGGCGCGGTCGTGCCGGGGACGGCGCCGAACACGCTGGTTCCTGGCAGCGGGGCGGCCAGGGAACCGCTCTTCGCTGACGGCGTGCAGGATACGGTCATGGTCTGGATGCCGGTACAGCAGCTGCCGCAGCACCGGTCCACGGAACCCATGCCGTGGCCAGCGGCTTCCTGAACTGCGTGCAAGCCGGACGCCGGGTGGGGGTGGCTTTCAGCTGGCCCCTCCGTATGGAGTGCCAGCAGTGCCCCAGGTGCCCGCGCGCTCATGGCCGTCATGGAGTGTATCGAATGGTTGCCGGTGATCACATGCATGCCCAGAATGCCGGCGACAACCGCCAGGACCGCGGTCAGTTCGCCGGCCCAAAGGAACGCCCTCATGAGGCGCTTTAGGGGTGCGGGCATGACGTCGTTCCTCCTTCCGCGGCGGATTCCGGGGTCATTTTTAAGACTAGCGGCCCTGTCCTGCGGGAGCCCCTTGCTGACGCACAATGTTCCTGGGTTCAACGAACTCGGGACGGATTCAGTTTCACCCGTCGCAGCAGCTGGGCGTTCAGGGCGACGACAATCGTGGAGGCTGACATCAGCACGGCTCCGGCGGCGGGGGACAGGACGACACCGGCGAAGGCCAGGACCCCGGCGGCCAGCGGCACGGCGAGCAGGTTGTAGCCGGTGGCCCAGACCAGGTTCTGCCACATCTTCCGGTAGCTGGCCCGGGACAGGTCCACCATGGACAGGACCGCCCGCGGATCGTTGCCGGCCAGCACCACCCCTGCGGATTCCATTGCGACGTCGGTGCCGGCACCGATTGCGATGCCGACCTCGGCGCGGGCCAGTGCCGGTGAGTCGTTCACGCCGTCCCCCACCATGGCGACCTTCAGCCCGCGGGCCTGGAGCTCGGCGACCTTCTTATCCTTGTCGGCGGGCAGGACTTCGGCGAAGACCTCGTCAATGTCCAGCTCGGCGGCCACGGACTGGGCGACCTGCCGGGCGTCGCCGGTGACCATGGCCACCCTGATGCCACGGCTCTGCAGGGCGGCCACGGCCTGGCGCGATTCGTCACGGACGGCGTCCTCCACGCTCACCGCACCGAGAATCCGGTCGCCGTCGATGACGTGCAGCACGGAGGCGCCGCGGTCCATCCAGCCCCGCGTGGAGACTGCCAGCTTCGCCGGCTCGGTGGTTCCGGATTCCCGAAGCAGTGCCGGTCCGCCCACCGCCAGCGTCCTGCCCTCAACGGTTGCGCGGACACCTCGGCCCGTCATGGACGTGAAGCCGGTGGCACGGGGAATCCGGAGTCCCTGATGCTGTGCTGCGCGGACGATCGCCTGGGCAACGGGGTGTTCGCTGTCGGACTCGACAGCTGCCGCCAGTGCCAGGAGTTCGTCCCGGCTCGTACCTTCCACCGCGCTTGCGTCCTTGAGCTCGGGTTCGCCTTTGGTCAGGGTACCGGTCTTGTCGAACAGGACGACGTCGATGGTCCGCATCCGCTCCAGGGCCATTCGGTTCTTGATCAGCACCCCGGCGCGGGCGGCCTGCTCGGTGGAGATGGCGATGACCAGGGGAATGGCCAGGCCCAGGGCATGGGGGCAGGCGATCACCAGCACGGTGACGGTGCGGGTCACGGCATCGGGAACGCTGCCCAGGAGTGTCCAAGTGATGAAGGTGATGATTCCGGCGGCGGCGGCGAAGTAGAACAGGAAGGCCGCGGCGCGGTCGGCCAGGGCCTGTGCCCGGGACGAGGAGGCCTGGGCCTCGGCGACCAGGCGCTGAATGCCGGCCAGTGCGGTATCGTCCCCGACGGCGGTGACCCGGACCCGTACTGTGTTGTCCGTTGCGACCGTCCCGGCGACAACAGGGTCACCGGCGGAACGGGTTAAGGTCTTCGACTCGCCGGTGATCATTGATTCGTCGAATTCGGCGGTACCGTCGGTCACGGTGCCGTCGGCGGGCATCCTGGCGCCGGAGCGGACCAGGACCAGGTCACCGGCGCGGAGCTCGGCGACGCTGACGGTTTCGGTGCCCACCTCGGTAATGCGTTCGGCCACGTCGGGAAGCAGTGCCGCCAAGGCATCCAGGGCGCCCTGCGCCGAGCCCAGGGCGCGCATTTCGATCCAATGGCCCAGCAGCATGATGGCCACCAGCAGGGCCAGCTCCCACCAGAAGTCCAGATCGAAGCCCCCGATGCCCAGGCTCGTCACCCAGGAGGCAACGAAGGCAACGCTGATGGCCATCCCGATCAGTAGCATCATCCCGGGCTGCCGGGCCTTCATCTCCTTCAGCCCGCCCATCAGGAAGGGCATCCCGCCGTAGACGAAGATGGCCGTGCCCAGAACGGGCGGGATCCACGCCGTCCCGGGGAATTCGGGCGGCATGTAGCCGAGGAGGTGGGCGAACATCGGGCTGAAGTACACCACCGGAACCGCCAGCGCCAGTGTCAGCCAGAACCGGTTCTTGAACATCGCCGTGCTGTGCCCGGCATGCTGGCCCTGGGTGTGGACCATGTGGTCGTCGTGGGTGTCGTGACCCGCGCTTGCTCGTGTTGCGGCTGGTACCGGAACGTCCGGTGCGCCGTGTTCCGCGTGTTCAGCCGTTGCCTTCGGAGCTAAGGGGGTCAACGGCAGGCCAAGGGGCTTATTCGGTTCATGCATGTCAGTTCAATTCCATGAAGACGGATGGGTGCGCTGGGGTTGAACGGCTGTGACGGGGAGGGAGGCCCCTGGACATACCACTTCACTGACAACATGAAAAATATACCCCCAGGGGGTATATGCGTCAAGGGT
Organism: Arthrobacter sp. SAFR-023; assembly: GCF_051965295.1. Classification (NCBI taxonomy): domain Bacteria; kingdom Bacillati; phylum Actinomycetota; class Actinomycetes; order Micrococcales; family Micrococcaceae; genus Arthrobacter; species Arthrobacter sp. SAFR-023. The sequence goes on from NZ_JBQCMF010000030.1 coordinate 14,559, forward strand.
CGGTTTGGCTGTTGTTCTGGGGCGGCTGCTCCTCGACAAGAGGCAGGCTCAGTTGTTTGGCATGGAAGTCGAAGTGGAGAGCCGTGTGCTGGCGTTCAGGAGACGGGCGAACGCTTTCCCGGGCGGGGGAGGCAGGTGGCCCAAGATTCTCACCAGGGGGAGGAGGGCCAGGACCACCATGTAGCCGAAGACCATGTGGAAGAGGAGTTCTTCGTTGGTCCAGCGGGTTCCCGAGCTCCGCCGTCGCAGATCCTCATCGCGGGCGGCCGCCAACGTGTCGCCCAGTGTTGCGCAGGCGCGTCTGTAGTCGCTGATGATCTGTTCGCGGCCGTCGTTGTCCGTCACCTGTGCCCCTTCGCGATGCAAGTCCGCAACCTGTGCCTTGTTCTTCATACGCTCTCACGTTGGCTGTCCGGCTGCAGTAGGAACCGGCGGCAAATGCAGGCCGCCCGGCTCCCGTCCGGACGCGGAGCGACCGCTTCCCGTGAGAAGCTGTGCGAAGCATCAGATGCTCACAGGGGGAAACATGCTTGGAATTGTGGCAGCCGTGCTTATGTTCGCGGTGCCGGCGATACTCATCGCCACGATGCTGTACTGGATCATCCGCCTAGGGGTGAAGCACGGCCTCAGGTCGTATGACGCCGAAAAGCTCGAAGCCCAGAGACAGCGCGAGGAGTCAACGCAATGGACAACGCGGACCTGACCGGCGCCGGCGGACTGAAGCACCTGCAGCACCCGCGGTTCGCCCGCGCCTATGCGCGCGCCGTCGAGGAAATGAACCGCCGCGGGGCCACGGAACACCGCCGCCGGATGCTGGCCGGCCTGCACGGGACGGTAATCGAGATCGGCGCGGGGGACGGATCCGCCTTTGCGCTCTACCCGCCGGCAGTCACACACGTTTTAGCGCTGGAGCCCGACGACTATCTCAGAAGCCTCGCCCTGAACCGTGCCGAGACCGCCCCCGTCAAAGTGACGGTGGTACCGGCGGCAGCCGAGCGGATCCCGGCCGACGACGGCAGTGCGGATGCCGTCGTCGCCAGCCTTGTGCTGTGCAGCGTTGCGGACCCGGCGGCCGTCCTCGCCGAAATCCGGAGCGTCCTGCGCCCCGGCGGCACCCTGGCCTACTACGAACACGTCCGCTCTGACCGCCTTGTCCTGGCCGCCGTCGAGGATCTGCTGACGCCGGCATGGCAGCGCCTGGCCGGAGGGTGCCACCCCAACCGGGACACCCTTGGCGCCATCACCGCGGCCGGGTTCACCATCCGGGACAACCAGCGGTTCGGCTTCGCCGTCCAGTCTCTGACCCCGCCCGTGGCGCACATCCTCGGCCATGCCACCAGCCCGGGACCGCGTGGCTGACCGCCCGCGGTCGCGTAAAGCAGTCCGACGGCCCACGCATCGCGGCGCACAGCGGCCCCCTGCCGGATAACCGGCAGGGGGCCGCTGTGCTTGTTCGGATCTGGGTGGTTAGGAAGGGATCAGAAGATGTTCTTCATAATGTTCCAGCCTCCGCCGATCTTCTTCCTGAGCTGGAGTTGTCCGTCGCCCCTGCCCGGGTAGAGCCACAAGGTGCCGGCCGTGTCCCGGGCGATCACGTCGGCCTTGCCGTCGCCGTTGGCGTCGCCGGCACCGGCGATGGCGTTCATGATGTTCCAGCCTCCGCCGATCCTCGTCCTCGCCGCGTGGCGGCCATTGCCGTCTCCGGGGTAGAACCACAGGGTGCCGGCCTTGTCGCGGGCCACCAGGTCCGCCTTGCCGTCGCCGTTGGCGTCACCGGCACCGGCGATGGCGTTCATGATGTTCCAGCCGCCGCCGATCTTCTTCCTCGTCGGGTAGTTGCCCTTGCCGTTGCCGGGGTAGAGCCACAGGGTGCCGGCCTTGTCGCGGGCCACCACATCCGCCTTTCCGTCGCCGCTAAAGTCTCCGGCAGCCACGATGCTGGTCATGATGTTCCAGCCCGATCCGATGAGTTTCCTGGCAGCGAACCGGCCGGTGCCGTTGCCCACGTAGTGCCATAGCTTGCCGGCCTTGTCGCGGGCCACCAGGTCCGTCTTGCCGTCGCCGTCGTTGTCACCGGCGCTGGCCACGCTGGTCATGATGTTCCAGCCGGACGCGACGTGCTTCCGGGGTGCGAAGCCCCCCTTGCCGTCGCCTACGGACAGCCACATCTTGCCGGAGGCGTCAGTTGCGAGGAAGTCGGCCTTTGAATCGCCCGTAAAGTCGCGGCGGATGGAGTCCCCGTTTGAGGTGCCTGGCGTCTCACCACCTGGCGTCTCACCGCCTGGCGTCTCGCCGCCCGGCGTTTCGCCGCCCGGCGTCTCACCGCCCGGCGTTTCTCCGCCGGGCGTTTCGCCGCCACCGGTTCCTGCGGCAGCGGTCCAGCTGCCGACGCCGCTGGCATTGCCGGCGGCATCGATCGCGAGGGCCCGCAGGGTCTGGCCAGCTGCGAGTTGCACCGGTGCCGAGTAGCGGGTGCTGTCGGCTGTGGGCTCCGTGCCATCCGTGGTGAAGAAGATGGACGCGGTCTCATTGGCCGACAGTGTTACTGCCGTATCCGCCGGGACCTCGCTACCCTCAACGTTGGCGGTGAGAACCGGTGCCGTCTTGTCCACGGTGAACGTCTCCGTCGTCACTTCGGAGGCGATTCCAAAGGCCACCGCGATGAACTTCAGAGTGGTAGGGCCCTCAGTGGTGATGGGAATCGGTCCCGTGTACAGCGTGCTGGCCGTCGTCGGGTCCGTGCCGTCGGTGGTGAAGAAGATTTGCGCGTTCCCCGGAGTGGCCGTCAGCGCCACGAGCTGGTCGGTGGCGAACACGCCGCCGGCCGTGGTTGCCGTGGGGGCGGGAGTCACGGGTGCGGTCGCACCGGTCTTCCGGCCCTGGACCACGAACTGGTCGGTCTCGCCGAGGACCTCCGGGTTGTCCAGGACGTCGCCCCCGGCCGAAACAATCTTCTCGATCTTGAAGAAATTGGTGTCGTACGGGCTGCCGGTCACGGCGTGCGGCGTGGCGCCGTCGCCGAGGTAGCCTTCAGGCGCACCTTCGGTCCAGCGAAGGAACGGCCCGATCTTGGTCTCCAGCATCCCGGAGAAGTCGCCGGTGGCGTTCAGGGCGCCCAGGTCTTCGGTGTAGCTGATGTTGCCGTCGATGTCCGCGGTCAGTTCCACGACGCCGTACGGGTGCGTGAACCGGTAGGTGGCGCCGGGTTCGAAGGCGGCGTCACCGGTGACGCGGACCCGGCCGAAGCCGATCTGCGCCTTGTCCTGTACGGCGTCCGCACCGAAGGCCGCCTCTGAGGCCAGAGTCAGCCGGATGTCCTCGGCGCCCACCGTTATTTCCGCGTCGGACGAGAACCAGAACGCCTCGCCGGGGAAGTTGTCCGGAAAGGATGACGGCTGCGCCGGGTCGGGCAGGACATCCACCACCGGGCACAGCGGGTCATCCAGGCACAGGTCCAACTGGACCGGGTCCTGGCCTTCCCAGCCGTTGTCCTTCAGCCACAGGGGGAAACCGTGCTCGCCAAGCGGGCCGACCTCCGAGAGGTTGCGGACCTTGAACGGGAACGAACGTACCTCGCCCGCGGTGCCGGTGGCCGGGTCGATGGCGACTGCCCGGACGGTGGTGGACATGGCCAGAGGCATTGGACCGGTGTACTCACGGGTGGAGCCAGCAGGTTCGCCTTCCTCCGTCAGGCCCGGGGCCGTACCGTCCGTCGTGTAGTAGATGTCCGGCGCGACGGACGGGTCGTTCGTGGTCCCCGTGAAGGTTACCGTCTGCGGCCCGGCAAGGGGACCTGCGGCCGCGTCCGGACTGGCCTCGAGCCAGGGCCGGGTAGCGTCGAGTTCGTATTCTTCGGTGTAGACGGCGGTGGCCTTCTCGTTGTTCTCGGGGTCCACTGCCATGTACTTCAGGGTTGTCAGGCCCGGTGTGGCCAGCTCGACGGCGGCTGCCGCGGCCAGGTCGCCCGCGGCAGGAACGAACTCCGTGCCGTTGACGGTGCCGTCTTCGTTGAAGCCCGGATCGGTGCCGTCCGTCGTGTAGATGATCTTCGCCTTGTCCGGCAGGGACGCCTGGATCCTGACCGTCTGCTTGGAGTTATAGACGCCCCCGGGCTTGTCCACCCCGGCTTTCAGCGTGGCGATTTTGCCCTGCACGGCGAAAAGATCCGTCCGCGCACTCCCGGCGCTGCCGGCCGCGTCAGCCGGGACCGAGACCTGGAAGTAGTCCGTGTTGTTAGGGCTTCCCACGACCTTGTGCTCGACGTTCGGATCACCGATGAACCCTTCTGGTGCCGCCGGTGCCACGGCCGGGTCCCAGCGCAGGAAGGGGCCGAGGCGTCCGTTCGAGGGCTCGTCCCAGGTACATGGTTGCTGCATGCATCCGATGTCCTCCGTGTAGCGGATCCGGCCTCTGTCATCAGCGGTCAGGACCTCGACCCCGTACGGGTGGGTGAAGGTGTACCGCTTGCCCGGTACGCCGTCGTCCAGCCGCAGCCGCAGCCGGGCAAATCCGTTCTGCTGTCCCTGGGCCACTTCCCCGACGCCGGAGAAAGCCGCTTCCTGGGCCATAATCAGCCGCGCGGATTCCCCGCCTGGCATTGTCAGCGATGTTTCGCCAGACCACCAGAAGGATTCTTCCGGAAAGTTCCCGGGAATTGCCAGCGGCTGGGTTGGATCGTAGTCGATGCCGATAACCGGGCAGTCCTGGGCATCAATACACAGTTCCAGCCGAACGGGGTCCAGCCCCTTGGCTTCATCTCCGCCGTCTGCGTACCAGTACGGATAGCCGTTGGCCGGGTCGAGCGGGCCCACGCCAGCGGGACCCGCGGGTAGGGCCGCCGGCAGAATTCCCGCCATCGCCGCCTGCGACAGTCCCGAACCGCCAGCCGGCAGTGCGGCGACGGCCGGCGGCAGGGCGCTCAGCCCTGACAGCATGACGGCGCCTACAACTGCCGCCCCCAGTGCGCGGCGGCGTCGTGCCATGCGGTTTTTAGACCGCATGCTTTTGTCTTGATGCTCAACTCTCATGTTGTGCCCCCCTGTTGGCATATGTGCTGGCGGGGGCAGTGGAAAAACATGTGCAATTGAGCCCCCGCGCTCACTTTGCTAAAGGGACATTGGGATTTTCCTAGGCCCTGCTGCCCAACTACGTGGCACTCCACCCATTTGGGGGGTCATGAACCAGGTGTCGAACGCCCCGGCTCAGGCCTCCTGCGCGGAAGTCGGCACGATGTTGTGGTTGAGGCGGAAAAGGTTGTCGGGGTCGAAGCGGTTCTTCAGCTCCACCAGCCGGTCATAGGTGTCCGGCCCGTAGGCCTGGCGGGCGGCCTCGATGGGGTCTTGCCCGATTTCTGCCCCGAGGAAGTTGACGTACTGGCCGTGCTCGCCGAACGGCTGCATGAGGGCGTGGGCCTTCCGGGCGAACGCGCTCAGCCGTGCGTCCTCCGCGGCGTCCTGCCAGAAGCCGTAGATGTTCAGCCAGTACTTAGCCGAGCGGTTCGGAAACGCTGTAGCGTCCTCCGGCACGCGCCCGAAGGCCCCTTGCATGTGGTGGATGTCGATCCCGGTTCCGGACCATGTCACCTCAGAAGCGAAACCGGCCAGAACGTCGGTGGCCACATCATCCATCCGGGAGAATGAGACGTTCTTCCAATACCCACGGGAGCCCGTGGGAAAGAGGCTGTCCATGGCAGTCTGCCACTTCACCCAGGTGGCTGGCCCCACTTCCTCCGCGTCCGGGGGCGCGGCCTCGCGGAGCTGCGCAATCAGCTCGAGACCGGGCTGGTGGTTCTCCGAAGTCCAGGCGAGGCCGATGATCATCCACGGCTCCTCGCCCATTTCGAAGTCGGGCGGGAGCACCAGGAAGGAGATGATCGGGTTCATCTCCTCCGGCAGGTCCTGCGTCCACCGGTCGAAGGCGCTCAGCGCGCTCTTCCAGCGGGTGGGGCGGTAAAAGAGGTTTCCACCCAGCACGGCAGCCGGCAGCGGCCGGGCGCGGAAGGTGAAGGATGAGACCACCCCGAAGTTGCCGCCCCCGCCGCGCAATCCCCAGAACAGCTCGGGGTTTTGCCGTTCGCTGGCGTGCAGGTGCTCCCCGGTGGCGGTGACGACGTCGGCGCTGTCCAGGTTGTCCAGGCTCAGCCCGTTGGACCGGGTCAGCCAGCCCACCCCTCCGCCAAGGGTCAGTCCCGAAACGCCGGTGGCGCTGACCACCCCGAGCGGCACGGCCAGTCCGTGCGCGGCGGTGGCCCGGTCCACGTCTGCCAGGGTGGCCCCGGGCTCCACGGTCACGAGCCGGCGTTCGGCGTCGACCTCCACGTTGCGTAACTGGCCCAGATCCAGCACCAGGCCGCCGTCGACCGTCCCGTGCCCGGCAATGTTGTGCCCGCCTCCGCGGACGGCAAGCGGCAGGCCGGTGCTGCGGGCCGTGCGCAGGACGGGATCGATGTCTCCGATGGCCCCCGCCCGGATGACGGCCCGCGGACGCAGGTCGATCATGCCGTTCCAGACCGCCCGCGCCTCGTCGTACAACGGATCCTGCGGTTCGATCACCTGCCCCGCCAGGTGCCTGCGCAGCTCCTGCAGGGCGCCGTCCGTTGGGCCTTGCTCCGCCTGGTGAATTGTGTTCATCGGTCTCACCGTCCGGGGATAGAGTCCGGCCGCCAGGGCACCGGAACCGCTCGCGGTGTCCACAGTCTCGCGGTGTCCACAGTATAGATTCGCCCGCAGCACCGGACAACGGAAATAACCTAGGCGCCCCACCCGCAGGAGAGTAGATTACGGGTGGATTGCCCGAGACAGGAGGGCCGCAATGGGGCGGTACGTGAAAGCCGGGGAGCTCGAGATCTGGACCGAGCAGGTGGGCGAGGGCCCGGATGTCCTGCTGATCGGCGGGCTGGGGGATACCGTGGAGTCCTGGCAGTTCCAGCTGGACGGGCTCGCGGACCGCTACCGGCTGACGGCGTTCGACAACCGGGGTGCGGGACGCACCGCCATGCCGGAGGGGCAGCCCACCGTCGAGGCGATGGCGGACGACGCGGCTGCGGTGCTGCGGGGCCTCGGCATCTCCGCAGCGCATGTCGCAGGATTCTCCGGCGGCAGCATCATCCCCCAGGAGCTTGCTCTGCGGCACCCGGAGCTGGTGCGCAGCCTGGTGCTCAGCAGTCCACCGGGGATTTCCTGAAGTTCCTGGCCGGCGGGTGGATCCGATGAGCCGGCCGGAACTGGGCGAGGCCGTAGCCCAGCGCATACAGGGTGCGCGCTTCGAGGTGATGCCGGAGGAATCCCACCAGCCCTTCCAGGAGATCCCTGACGTTTGGAATGCGCGCGTAGACGAGTTCTGGCAGGAGGCGATCCGGTGAGCTATACCGCGTTGAGCTATACGGCGTAGTGGACCGGGCCCGCGGTCCCGGCGGCAACCAGCGCCTCGATGCGGGTCCGCAGTTCCCTGGGCCGGAACGGCTTCGTGACGTACTCGTCGGCGCCGCGGTGCAGCGCTTCCTCGACATCCGATTCGTCGGCGCGGCCCGTCAGCATCACCACCCGGGCTGAGCTGAACTGCCGGATGCGCCGCAGGACGTCGAAGCCATCGATATCCGGAAGGCCGACGTCGACAGTAACAACGCGGGGCTGACGGTGCCGCACCAGGTCGACCCCCTCAAGCCCGCTGGCTGCGGTGTAGACGGTAAATCCCGTCTGCTCCAGGACTGCCCGCAGAAGATTTCGCATATCCGCGTCGTCCTCGACAACGACTGCCACTCCCAAGCTGGTCATGGTCAACTCCAGGTCTGGCGAATCCTTGAACCGGCCCAGCACCAGCTCTAAGTTCGCCCACACCACACGGTACAAGCGTACGAGTCTTTTTTCAGCATTAATTTTGTCGGATTCGAAAATGCGCTTTTCGTGACGTGGCTCACCCGGTCAGGACAGCACCAGCCAGATGCCGAGCGCTCCAAGCGTGACGCACGCGCCCGCGGTCCAGAAGACGGCTGCGGCATCAGGCGCCAGGCGCCCCGCCCTGATCCCTTCGACGCTGCGCCGGTAGCGCCGCCGCTGCGTCAGGTAGATGCCGCTCCCGGCCGCGATGGTAAGCCCGAACATCGCCAGCACGAACGGCCCCTGGTCCGGAAGCCAGCGGAGGCAGATCGCGCTCGCGGCAATCAGCGTCAGGACGGTCCGGCCCCAGGCGAGCGCGGTGCGCTCAGGCTGCAGTCCCGGATCACCATGGAGGGGACCGTCGTCGGGCGGGGGAGCGGTGGCCGGGTCTTCGTTCATGGTTCAGGCAAGAACGACGACGGCGATCACCACCGCCGCTGCGACGGCGCAGCCGGCGGCAAGCAGCGGACCGATCAGCGGCAGGGGCAACGGCCGGTTCGAGCGCAGGCTGCTCTCCACCCGGAGCCAGCGAATGGCGGACCCGGCGCTCAGCAGCATGCCCAGCAGGAGGAGCAGGACCGACAGGCCACGCCGGACGGGCTCCGGGAAGACGTCGGTGGTGAAGGCCTCCACCGCGATGCCTCCGGCGAGAAGGGCCAGGGACGTGCGGATCCACGCCAGGAACGTCCGCTCATTGGCCAGGGTGAAACGCGGGTCAGGCTCGGTGCCGCCGGGCAGGAGTTTTTCGGCGAACCGGCCTCTGCGAGGGTCGGGGCCGGACGGCGATGGCGGGGTGGACGGCACGGTCACAGTCTAGCCATTGCCGCTAAGTCGCCCCTGAATCTGGTCCCGCACGCGTAACAGCTGAAGTATGTCAGGACATGCCCGGGCTCGAGGGCGCCCCAAGTTTTCCCTAGGTTGCCCCGAGCAACATGAAGCCCTGTCTGTTCGCAAATGGGGGCGACGTGGACCTGTGTTCCTCACTGAATCCCGGTCTCCAATACACAGGAGGTCGGCAATGGCAGTCCTAGATGTCCACATAAACGACGGCTTCGTTCCCATGGTGGACGGATCGCTGGTCTACCACCGCGGTTTCGGGGACCGCCGCACGGCGGTCAATGACCCGGCCCCGGCGCTGGCGATGGGCCCGCGGGTCATTACGGCGAACGGACGGGTGGTGGCCAGCCGGACCTACCCGCTCGGCGCTCCCGTGCCGCCGGAGGGAAGGCCCACGCCGCTGCGGCCGGACGCGGCGTTCACCCGGCAGTTTCTTGCCCGCCGCGGATACTGGGCCAGCTTCTTCCCGCCCCGCACGCTGATCGCCGAAACGGGCAGCACCATCGAAATCATGGTCCACAACAACCTCGCGCAGCCGCATGAGATGCGGTTCCACCGCGCGGGGCGGGGCGGGTCCGACGTCGGATCCGGTCCGGTCGCGCCGGGTGCATCGAAGCTGCTGCGGTTTCCGGCGCCTTTGCCCGGGACCTACCTGTACACCGATCCGGGCAACCAGCCGGTGGAACGGACCCTCGGCCTCTACGGTGCCCTGGTGGTGATCGATCCGCGCAACGCCTGGCGGCTTGCCCCGGGCGCTGCGGAGTTCGAGCGCCAGTGGCTCTGGCTGTGCCATGACGTGGACTCAAACTGGGCCCGGATCGCCTCGAGGGGCCAGACCGTGAATCCGCTCGCCACCCCGGCGGTGCCGGACTACTTCACCATCAACGGGTTCGCCGGGTTCCAGTCACTGGCAGTCACC
>NZ_JBQCMF010000031.1:0-22324 GCF_051965295.1 Arthrobacter sp. SAFR-023
GGACCGGCCCGCTGACCTTCTGCCGTTCAAAGTATCTGGCATGGTTAATTCAGGGCCTTAGCTCTCAGTGGCGGACGGGCGTCAGTTGCCGATGCGGCAGGGCGCAGCTGGCCACAGGGTATTTGCTCTAAGGCTGTCACCTGCCCGGGTAGCGCTGAACCACCAAACCGGGCGGCGCCACCCACCCTTTAGGATGGGCGTGCTTCGCGACGGCGAGCCAACGTCCCGGCGTCGTCGTTGCCAGGCAACAACAAGCGCTACGCTGCGAACAACGCCGTCCGCACGGCCTTCTCAAAGCCGTCGACGTGAACGCGGGCCAGTTCCTCGGCTTGGGCCTCGTCCCCTTTGATCACCGCTTCAAGCAGGTCGACGTGCTCGTGCACGTGCCGGGAAAGGTTTGGCAAGCGGTCCAGCACCATGCACCAAATGCGCGTCGCGAGATTGTCGTAGCGGATCAGGACGTCTTCCAGGTGCGGATTCGCTGCTGCGGCATAGATTCCCTGGTGCACCCTGGCGTCCAGCCGCAACGTCTCCACCACAGATGCGCTGTCCACATCGAAGGACTCGACCTCCTCCACGATGAGGCGGAGACGCTCACGCGCTGCCGCTGTGGCCACCCGGGCGGCACGGGCGGCAGCCAGGGGCTCCAGCTGGGCCCTGATTTCCGAGATGAATGCGAGGTCCGTGACCTCCACCCGTGTTGCGAAGGTACCGCGCCTTGGATAAGTCACAACGAGCCGGTCAACTTCAAGCCGCTTAAGCGCTTCCCTGACCGGAGTGCGCCCGATGCCGAGCTCCTTGGCAATCCCCTCGTCGTACAGCGGATCGCCAGGCCGGATCTCCAGGGTCAGCAGGCCGTCGCGGATACGTTCATAGGCCACATCGGCCAGGGACCTCGAACCTCCGGCCTCCGACACCGCCAAAGCTTCAAACGCCACCGCTCCGCCTCTCCTATGGGCCAACATCTATTGACCTCATCCGCACACCAGTATACGCTGACAACCAGCCCTGATATATCAATAAGGTGATCAGTCATATATCTAAAGGATGCGACATGACCGTTGTGGAAACAGCCACACAAACCAGGCCGGCTGCGCAGACAGAAGCCTCCAAAGAAACCAACACCGGCAAGTTCGTGCTCACACTGTCGTGTGTCGAACGTGCCGGCATCGTCCAGGCAGTAACCACCTTCCTGTTCGAGCGCGGATTTAACATCGAACAGCACCAGCAGTTCGACGACGGCCTCCGTCAGACCCTGCACCTGCGCACGGCCTTCTCGGGAGCCACGGATTTCGATCAGCAGACGCTCGAAGCGGAGTTCCGCCCCATTGCGGAACGCTTTGACATGAAGTTCAACGTCCACGACGAGACCAAGCACCGCGTTCTGGTCATGGTGTCGAAGTTCGGGCACTGCCTGAATGACCTGATTTTCCGCTGGCGTGGCGGCAGCCTCGGCGGGGAGCTGGCCCTGGTGGTTTCCAACCACGAAACGCACCGGGCAATGGCCGAGGCTGCCGGCCTGCCGTTCGTTTACATCCCCGTGACTCCGGAAACCAAGCAGGATGCCGAGCGGCGACTGCTGGAGCTCGTGGACGAATACGACATCGACCTCGTCGTCCTGGCCCGGTACATGCAGGTGCTTTCGGACGACCTGTGCCGGTCCCTCGAGGGCAGGGCCATCAACATCCACCACTCGTTCCTGCCGGGATTCAAGGGCGCGCGCCCCTACCACCAGGCCTACGACCGCGGCGTGAAGCTGGTGGGCGCAACGGCCCACTACGTCACCGCCGACCTTGACGAGGGCCCGATCATCGAGCAGGAAGTCATTCGCGTGGACCACAGCTTCGGTCCGACCACCCTGTCCACCATCGGTCAGGACGCGGAAGCACTGGCCCTGTCGCGAGCCGTCCGCTGGCACTGCGAGCACCGCGTGCTGATCGACCAAGCCAGCACCATCGTCTTCCGCTAGACGAGCCAACGTACAGGCCGCGGAAGCCCACTACTTAAATCAGCAGGAGAACCACATGGCATCAACGCCTCGAATCGTCATCATCGGAGCTGGCATCGTCGGCACGAACCTGGCCGACGAACTGGTCGCCCGGGGATGGAACAACATCACAGTGCTGGACCAGGGGCCTTTGAACATGCCCGGAGGATCCACCTCCCACGCTCCGGGCCTGGTCTTCCAGACCAACCCGTCCAAGACCATGGCAGCTTTCGCCAAGTACACGGTGGAAAAGCTGCTCTCCCTGACAGAGGACGGCGTCAGCTGCTTCAACCAGGTGGGCGGCCTGGAAGTGGCCACCACCGAAACCAGGCTCGCTGACCTCAAGCGCAAGCTCGGCTATGCAGCCTCCTGGGGGATCGAAGGACGGATCCTCTCCTCGGCAGAGTGCAAGGAACTCTACCCGCTGCTCAATGACGAAAACATCCTGGGCGGACTCCACGTGCCAAGCGATGGCCTCGCAAGCGCTGCCCGTGCCGTCCAGCTGCTGATCAAGCGCACCGAAGCCGCAGGCGTCACATACCGCGGCTCCACCTCCGTGACGGGCATCGAGCAGTCCGGGCGGCGCGTCACCGGCGTCGAGACCTCCGAAGGCGTCATTCCGGCCGACATCGTCATCTCCTGTGCCGGCTTCTGGGGCGCGAAGATCGGCGCCATGATCGGCATGGCGGTTCCCCTGCTTCCGCTGGCCCACCAGTACGTCAAGACCACTCCGGTGCCCCAGCTGAGCGGCCGCAACGAACTGCCGAACGGGGCCACGCTGCCCATCCTGCGCCACCAGGACCAGGACCTCTACTACCGCGAACACGGCGAACGCTACGGCATCGGCTCCTACGCCCACCGCCCCATGCCCGTCGACGTCGACACCTTGGGTACCTATGCCCCCGAGACCGTCAGCGAACACAACATGCCTTCCCGCCTGGACTTCACGCTGGAGGACTTCCTGCCTGCCTGGGAGGCCTCGAAGCAGATTCTTCCCGGACTGGCAGAAAGCGAAATCGAGGATGGCTTCAACGGCATCTTCTCCTTCACCCCCGACGGCGGACCGCTCCTTGGCGAGTCCAAGGAACTCGACGGTTTCTATGTCGCAGAGGCCGTCTGGGTGACGCACTCCGCAGGCGTTGCCAAGGCGATGGCCGAGCTCCTGACCACGGGCAAGTCCGAAACCGACCTGGGCGAATGCGACATCACCCGCTTCGAGGACGTGCAGCTCACCCCCGAGTACGTCAGCGAGACCTCGCAGCAGAACTTCGTGGAGATCTACGACGTCCTCCACCCGCTCCAGCCCAAGCTCTCCCCGCGCAACCTGCGAGTCAGCCCGTTCCACGCCCGGCACAAGGAACTCGGAGCCTTCTTCCTGGAGTCCGGCGGGTGGGAGCGGCCGTACTGGTTCGAATCAAACGCTGCACTCCTCAAGGAGATGCCGGCCGAATGGCTGCCGCCGGCACGGGACGCCTGGTCCAACATGTTCAGCTCCCCCATTGCGGCCGCCGAAGCGTGGAAGACCCGCACGGCGGTGGCCATGTATGACATGACGCCACTGAAGCGGCTGGAAGTGTCCGGGCCCGGAGCCCTGAAACTGCTCCAGGAGCTGACGACGGCGGACCTGGACAAGAAGCCCGGCGCGGTCACCTACACGCTTCTGCTCGACCACGCCGGCGGCGTGCGGAGCGACATCACCGTCGCCCGCCTGAGCGAGGACACCTTCCAGCTCGGAGCCAACGGCAACATCGACACCGCCTACTTCACGCGGGCTGCCCGGCACCAGACGCAAAGCGGGTCCGCTAATGACTGGGTCCAGGTCCGCGACACCACCGGCGGCACCTGCTGCATCGGCCTCTGGGGCCCCCTGGCCCGCGACCTGGTCGGCAAGGTCAGCGACGATGATTTCACCAACGACGGCCTGAAGTACTTCCGGGCAAAGAGCGTCGTCATCGGCGGGGTCCCGGTCACGGCAATGCGGCTGTCCTATGTGGGCGAACTCGGCTGGGAGCTTTACACCAGCGCGGACAACGGACAGCGGCTGTGGGATGCGCTGTGGCAGGCAGGACAGCCCTTCGGCGTCATCGCGGCCGGACGGGCGGCGTTCAGCTCCCTGCGCCTCGAAAAGGGCTACCGCTCCTGGGGATCGGACATGACCACGGAGCACGACCCCTTCGAAGCAGGCCTCGGATTCGCCGTCAAGATGGCCAAGGAGAGCTTCATCGGCAAGGGCGCGCTCGAAGGCCGGACCGAGGAAGGCTCGGCCCGCCGGCTGCGGTGCCTGACCATCGACGACGGCCGGTCCATTGTCCTGGGCAAGGAGCCCGTGTTCTACAAGGATCAGGCAGTCGGGTATGTGACCAGCGCAGCCTACGCGTACACGGTGGCCAAACCGATCGCTTACGCCTACCTCCCGGCCACCGTATCGGTGGGCGATTCCGTCGAGATTGAATACTTCGGGCGGCGGATCACGGCCTCTGTTTCGGAAGAGCCGCTGTACGACCCGAAAATGACCAGGCTCCGCGGCTAAGCAGCCCGCAGGGCCCTCTGGGGGCACACAGCCCGGCTCATCCTCGCAACGGGAGCCGGGCTGCGTGCACCCCCCTTTTCCGCTCCAGCTTCTACCAGCCCAGGAATGAACAAATGATCGGTTCAGAAACAATTAATGACTACCTCGGCAGGCTTGCCGCCCGGCAGCCCACCCCCGGTGGCGGCGCGGCCGCCGCGCTCCACGCGGCGCAGGGAGCGGCCCTGGTGGCGATGGTGGCAAGATTCAGCACCGGCGGCAAATATGAACAGCACGCAGAGACAACGTCCAGGATCATTGCCGCCGCCGACGAACTCATCGGCGAAACGCTGGGGCTGGCAGACGCCGACGAAACTGCCTTCAAAGCCGTGATCACCTCTTACAAGCTGCCCGCCACCAGCGACCCCGAGCGTGCAGCGCGCGCAGCCGCGATCGACGACGCGCTTGGCCAGGCCGCGCAGCCGCCTGCCCGGTTGATCAAGCTCTCAGGTGCCGTCGTGGAACTCGCGACCGAACTTTTGGATATTGCAAACCCGAACGTCATCAGCGACATTGCAGCAGCAGCCGACGCCGCCAGGGCAGCGGCCACCACCGCCCGCGTCAACATCGACATCAACGTCGTAGCCATCAAGGACGCCCAGGCACGCGCCGCACTGGCGGAACAAACAGATGGCATTGAAGAAAAAGTCGTTCTGGCAGCAGACTCGCTCTCACGCCAGGTACGGGAAAGGATCCTCCGATGACGGCATCCGTGCTTTCCGGCAAGCCCCTCGCCAAACTCATCCAGCAGCAGGCAACTGCCCAGGCCGCGGCACTGGCCGAAGAAGGCTCACGCCCCACCCTCGCCGTCGTGGTTGCCACCGAGGACAGCTCCACGCACTGGTACGTTCGCTCCATAGAGCGCGCCGCGGAAAACGCCGGCATCGGCTGCAGGATCATCGACGTCGGCCATGACGCAACCGAACAGGTGCTGATCGCTGTGCTGAAGGACCTCAGCGCAGAAGCTTCCGTCAATGGCATCATCCTGCAGACTCCCCTGCCCCGCGGCGTCAAAACCCAGGAGCTGGTCAAGTACATCGCCCCGGAAAAGGACATCGACGGCGCCAACCCGGTGAGCCTCGGTCTTCTGGCCGTAGGGGAACGTGCGTTCGCGCCGGCCACGGCACGCTCCGTGGTGGAAATCCTGGACCACTTCGAGATCCCGGTGGCCGGGCGCAACGTGGTGGTGGTGGGCCGTTCCACCGTGGTGGGCAAGCCGTTGTCCCTGCTGCTGCTGCAGAAGGACGCCACCACCACCGTCTGCCACTCGAAGTCCGGCCCGCTCGGGAAGTACACCAAGGATGCCGACGTCGTGGTTGTTGCCGCGGGCCGCACCGGGTTGCTCACCGGGACCGATGTTTCGGAGCATTCAGTGGTCATTGATGTGGGAACCAACGTGCTTTCCGACGGCTCACTCGCCGGCGACGTCGACGAAGCCAGTGTTCGGCCTGTCGCTGCCGCGCTGACGCCCGTCCCCGGCGGTGTCGGCTCAGTCACCACGGCACTGCTGCTACTGCACACCTCCGAAGCGGCGCGCGAACAGTTCCGTGCAGCCCGGACGCCGGTCCTGGCGCGGTGACCGAGGCAGTCATGGCGCGCAGCACCGCGCCTCAGCCCACCAGCACCAAGGTGGTGGCGGACTGGACTGCGCTCATGCCCGGCGATTTCGTCACCGTACTGGAGCAGTACACGGTTCCCTACAGCGGCTGGATCGATGACCTGACCGAGGACGGCCGCATCGTGTGGCTGGTCCGCGCCTTCGGGGGTGGCCGCCGCATGTTCTTCCGTGAGGACGGCTGCATCGTCACGGTTGACGTTCCCTAGTCATTGCACCCGCTACTGCCCGGCATAGATTTTTAAGGAAAGCCAATGGCCTCTAAAGCCCCCCGCGAAAACATCGACGAGTCCAAGCTGACCGTCAGCAAACCCAAAACCAAGGCCGTGGGCATCCCCGCCGTGGCCAACGCCCTGAAAATCTCGCTGGAGCAGATGGGGCCGCTGCGCAGCGTCCAGACGCTCATGGCCGTCAACCAGATCGACGGCTTCGACTGCATGGGCTGCGCCTGGCCGGAACATGAGAAGCGCAACGCAGCGGAATTCTGCGAGAACGGCGCAAAGGCGGTGGCGGAGGAGGCTACCCGGCGGCGGGTCAGCCCGGAGTTCTTCGCCAGGCACTCCATTGCGGACCTCAAGACCCGCGATGACTACTGGCTGGGGCAGCAGGGCAGGCTGACCCACCCGATGGTCCTGGATGAGGGTGCAACCCACTACCGGCCCATTGACTGGGACGCCGCCCTGGAGCTGATCGCCCAGGAACTCAGGGACATGGACCACCCCGACCAGAGCGTCTTCTACACGTCCGGAAGGACGTCCAACGAGGCGGCGTTTGTCTACCAGCTGCTGGTCCGCGGCGTGGGCACGAACAACCTTCCGGACTGTTCGAACATGTGCCACGAGTCCTCCGGGTCGGCGCTGGTGGAGACCATCGGCATCGGCAAGGGTTCGGTCAGCCTGAAGGACCTGGAAACGGCGTCCCTCATCTTCGTGGCAGGCCAGAACCCGGGAACAAACCATCCGCGCATGCTCAGTGCCCTGGAGAAGGCCAAGAAAAACGGCGCCGCCATCGTCTCCGTCAATCCGCTCCCCGAGGCCGGCCTCCTGCACTTCGAGAACCCGCAGACCATCTCGGGAACGCTGGTAGGCACGGAGCTGACTGATGACTTCCTGCAGATCAGGGCCGGCGGCGACCAGGCCCTGTTCCAGGGCCTCGGGAAGTACCTGCTGGACGCGGAACGCGCTGGCAGGAACACCCCGGGCCTGTCCACCGTTTTTGACCACGACTTCATCAGGAACCATACGGTGGGCCTCGAATCCTACCTATCGCAGCTGGAACAGGTGCAGTGGGACGACATCGTCGAGGCAACCGGCCTGACCATGGAGCAGATCAACGCCACCGGTGAACGGCTCCTGGCGTCAGGCTCCACCATCGTCTGCTGGGCGATGGGCCTGACACAGCACAAGCACTCTGTCCCCACCCTCCGCGACGTCGTCAACGTCCTGCTGCTGCAGGGCAACATCGGCAAGCCCGGAGCCGGAGTATGCCCCGTTCGCGGCCACTCCAATGTCCAGGGCGACCGGACCATGGGCATCTTCGAACGGATGCCCGATAGCTTCCACGACCGGCTCGACCAGGAGTTCCAGTTCCAGTCACCCCGGGCGCACGGCTATGACACCGTCGCCGCAATCCGGGCGATGCGTGACGGCAAGGTCAGGCTGTTCGTGGGAATGGGCGGTAATTTCGTCCGGGCGGCTCCGGACTCTGATGCCACCGAGAAGGCCCTGGCCAACACCCGGCTGACCGTGCAGATCTCGACGAAACTGAACCATTCGCACCTGTCGACGGGAAAACGCGCCCTGATCCTCCCAACGCTGGGCCGCACGGAGCGGGATGCCCAGCGCTCCGGCGACCAGAGGGTCACTGTGGAGGATTCAATGAGTGCTGTCCATGCCTCCCGCGGCCGGCTCAAGCCCGCCAGCGAGCATTTGATGTCCGAGGTGGCCATCGTCTGCAATATCGCGCACAAGGTGTTCACGGACGCCAACGGCGTGCCCCTTCCCAACGCGCCGGCGGCCGACTGGCTCTCGCTCCGGGACGACTACGCGCTGGTCAGGAAGCACATCGAGGCTGTCATCGATGGCTTCGAGAATTTCGAAGAGAGAATCCAGCACCCCGGCGGCTTCGTTCTCCCCCACCCGCCACGGGACAACAGGGAATTCAAGACCCTGTCGGGCAAGGCCCACTTCACGTCCAATGCCCTGGAGTACCTCCGTGTGCCGGCCGGCAGGCTGATCCTGCAGACCCTGCGTTCACACGACCAGTACAACACCACGATCTACGGCAAGGATGACCGCTACCGCGGAATCCACGGCGGCCGGCGCGTGGTGCTGGTCAACGAGGCGGACATCGCCGAGCTGGGCTACGCCGACGGGGACATGGTGGACCTGGTTTCAGAGTTCCGCGGAACAGAACGCAGGGCGGAGAACTTCCGCATCGTCGGCTATTCGACGCCGAAGGGCTGCGCGGCCGCCTACTACCCGGAAACCAACGTGCTGGTCCCGCTGGATTCGGTGGCTGACACCAGCGGAACCCCCACGTCCAAGTCCGTGGTTGTGCGGCTGGAACCGGCGGCTGTGAAGGCGAGGGAAAATCAGATGTCTGCAGCCCTTCCCCGCTGATATATCTTTACGATATATTTGTAATATCAGTTCGCGGCGCGCGGCTCAGGCCCGCGCCGCCGGGAGAACACCCTAGTTTCGTTTCCCGTAAACGGTGTTTCGGAGGCCTGAAATACCTGGGGAGGTAAGCGCCGGAGCACCGCTTTCGGGAAACGACCAGGAGCGGCAGGAGTCCCTGCAAGGCGCCGCCACGAATGTGGCGGCGCCTCCCGTCTATCAAGCCATTTCACCAACGAGGGAACGACCAGTGGTAGCTCTAGCCCTTCAAGCCGTCGACAGGCCCGGCGAGAGTGGCGGGCCGGCCACTCACGGGGAGCACTCGTGGGCTGAAGCCCGCCGTCTGGCTTTCGACTGTGCCAGCCCCCTCGGACCGGAGCGCATCCCGCTTGGGGAGGCGAACGGCAGAACCTTGGCCGCCGACGTCGTCGCGCTGCAGGAGATGCCCCACTACGCCTCGTCCGCCATGGACGGCTGGACGGTTAGCGGTGACGGCCCTTGGACAGTGACGGAACCGGGAAAGGCCCTCCGCAAGGGAGAGGCCAGCCCGGTGGTCACCGGCGGCGTAATCCCCCCGGGCACGCAGGCGGTGCTCCGCGTGGAGAGCGGACGGCTTGCAACTGACGCCGGCGGCCGGGCTACATTGCTGCTGGGAAACGGGGCCTCCCCGGGCGAACCCCGCCCGGGCCAGCACATCCGCAGGTCGGGCGAGGAAGCGGCAGCCGGCGAGGTGCTGATGCCCGCCGGGACGGCTTTGAACCCTGCGCATATCGCCCTGGCCGCCGTCGCCGGCTTCGACCAGCTGACAGTGCGCGGCAAGCCACTGGTCAAGATGCTGGTCACCGGCTCAGAGGTGGTCACGGCCAGCATCCCGGCCCCGGGACAGGTCAGGGACGCCTTCGGGCCACAGCTCAGCGCAGTCATCCAGATGCTTGGGGGTGTTCCGGGGCCGCTGGTCCGGATCGGGGACTCCTACGAGGAATGGCTCACGGCACTGGGTGCCGCCGAAGCGCCGATGGGGCAGTGGCCCGACGTCGTGGTGACCACCGGGGGCACAGGGCGCTCGGGCGCTGACCATTTCCGGAATGCCGTGGCAGCGCTCGGCGGGCGACTCCTCATCGACGGCATCGCCATGCGGCCCGGCCACCCTGCTGCCCTGGGCAAACTGCCCAACGGACGGTTCGTCGTCGGGCTTCCCGGCAACCCGCTCGCCGCCCTCATGGCGCTCTTCACCGTCGGCGGTCCGCTGATGGCCGCCCTCGGCCACCAGCCGCTGCCGGGCACCAGCCGGGTGCCGTGCGGCACCGCCATCGACGCCCACCGTGCGTCCACACGGCTCATGCCGTTCCACTGGGTCAAGGACCTGGCGACTCCCGCCCACTACACCGGCCCCGGAATGATGCGCGGACTGGCCACCGCCGACGGCGTCATGGTAGTTCCGTCCCGCGGCGTTCAGCTGGGTGAGCCGGTTCCGGCATTTGCGCTCCCGTGGCGTCCGGAGCTGCGGCCTCCATTTACCGGCAAGTTGATCTGGGAGAACTAGGCAATGGCACGCATGACCCAGCGACGGAATGTCCACCGCTACCTGCTGGACGGCTCCGAGGCCGCCATGGAATACCCTGTGCGGCTGCGCGAAGACGTGCTGGCGGCGGAGGAGCCGCTGGAAATCCGCTTCGGTAACCTGTCCTTTGCCGTGACGATGCGGACCCCCGGCGATGACTTCGACCTCGTTGCGGGTTTTCTCGTCTCGGAGGGCATCATCGCCAGTCAGGCGGATCTGGTTTCGCTGCGCTTCTGCGCCGGCGAGGACGAAACCGGCAAGCAGACGTTCAATGTGGTCGAAGCGCAGTTCCGTCCGGGCCTGGCACTGCCGGACGCCGGGAGGCACGTTTACACGTCAAGCTCCTGCGGCATCTGCGGCAGCACTTCCATCGAGGCCGCCCGCAAGACCCTCACGTATGACGTGCACGGGGACCAACTGCGCGTGCCGGTCGAGGTCATAGCGCGTCTGCCCGAACAGCTGCGCGAAGCCCAGGCGCTGTTCGACAAGACCGGCGGCGTCCACGCAGCAGGACTGTTCAAGATCGGTGACGGGGGCGAAGCGGAACTGCTTTGCCTCCGCGAGGACGTGGGCCGGCACAATGCCGTAGACAAGGTGATCGGGTGGGCTCTGCGCGAAGGGCTGCTGCCGTTGCGCGGAACCGTCCTGCAGGTCTCGGGCAGGGCATCATTCGAGCTCGTTCAGAAGGCTGCCCTCGCCGGCATCCCGGTTCTGGCTGCCGTCAGCGCACCCTCGAGCCTGGCAGCGGACCTCGCCGCCGACACCGGTGTAACCCTTGTGGGCTTCAGCCGGGGCAAGAGCCTCAACGCGTATGTGGGCCAGGAACGGCTGGTGCTTGCGTCCGGAACGTAGGTTGTGTTCAGGAAAATGACGGTCGGAGTTCGTCGCAGTCTAGGATCAGAGTTGTGAAGCAGGCGGAATAGCGCAGAGCTAACCGCTGGTCACGGCGACGACATGGGAGCACCTCTGATGGCTGCAAGAGACGAACCAGCGAACGACAGGGACCCGGACGCCGCAGGCGGAGGCGGCGTCCAGTCCGTTGACCGCGCCCTCCAGATCCTGGAAATCATCGCCAGAGACGGGCACGCGGGCGTCAGTGAGATCGCCGACGAAATGGGGGTCCACAAGTCCACCGTTTCGCGGCTGCTCGGGTCACTGGTGTCCAGGGAGATCGTGCGGCAGAACCATGACCGCGGCAAGTACCAGCTGGGATTCGGCATCCTTCGCCTGGCCAGCTCCATTCCCGGCCGGCTGAGCCTGGTCCACGAGGCGCGTCCCACCCTGGAGAGCCTCGCAGACCAGTACAAGGAAACCGTCAACCTCGCCGTCCTGCGTTCCAGCTACGCGGTGAACGTCGACCAGGCCATGGGCCCGTCAACGCTGGCAACGTCCGACTGGGTGGGCAGCCTCACGCCCCTCCATGCCACGTCCAGCGGCAAAGTACTGCTGGCGGCCCTGCCGGTTGAAGAACGGTCCCGGCTCCTCCAGGAGGCGGGCCTTCCGGCCCGCACCCCGCGGACCATCACGGACCGGGATACCTTGGAGAACGAGCTCCTGGACGTTGCCCGCGACGGCTACGCCGTTGTTCATGAGGAATTCGAAATCGGCCTGAACGCTGTTGCCGTGCCCGTTTACAACCACTTCGGGACGGTCATCGGGGCCGTCAGCATCTCCGGGCCCGCCTTCCGCTTCGACCCGGAAAACACCCCCGGCCTGATCCGGGGGCTCCAGGAGGCCGGCCTGAGCATCAGCGGAAAGATGGGCTACACGCACCGATGACCCCGGACGGGGTCCGGGGTCATCGCAATGATCGCTCAGGAGGCCGGGGTAGCGGTCTCTTTGCGCTGCAGGGTTTCGGCACGTTCCTCCAGCGGCGGGGTGTCCGCGGTGAGGCCCAGCAGTGCCTCGCCGGACAGCACCACGTCGCCAACCTTTTCCTGGACCCAGTCGTGGAAAGCACCAATGTGGTGTTCGCTGGGAACGAGCACGCCGCCCTTTGCGTAGGACTTGGAAGCCATGCCCGGCTGGCACCGTTCGCAGGCGTCGAAGTCCTGCATGTTCACGCGGTGGAACAGCTCAACGGAGGCGGTGACGTCCTTGCCGGACTCCACCACTGAGGGCAGGTACAGCCAGTCGCATTCGACGATCGTGTGGTCTGCAGACATCGGGAACATGCGGTGGATGATCACGTGGTCCGGGACCAGGTTCACGAACACAGTCGGCTTGATCGTAATCGCGTAGTAACGGCGGTCCTGGTCCTCGGCCACGCCGGGGATCAGGTCCAGGCCCTCGGAACCGTCGACCGTGAAGCCCTTGATGTCCTCACCGAACTCCGCACCGTGGCCCACGAAGTACTGCGCGGCCAAACCGTCGGCGAACTCGGGCAGGACCTCGGTCAGCTCCGGGTGGATGGTGGCGCAGTGGTAGCACTCCATGAAGTTCTCAATGATGAGCTTCCAGTTCGCCTTCACGTCATAGCGGATGCGGCGACCCACGGACAGGTTTGCGACGTCGTAGCCGTCGATAGCGTGCACGTTGCCCAGGCGCTCCTCGATCGCGCCCATCACTTCCTCTTCGAAGGACGGCGGCTCCTCGGCCAGGCAAACCCACACGTAGCCCAGGTATTCACGGATGTGGACCTTGGACAGGCCGTACTCGTCACGGTCGATGTCCGGCATCTTGGTCAGGTTCGGGGCCGCGATCAGCTTGCCCTCGAAGTCGTAGGTCCAGGCGTGGTACGGGCACTGGAAGTTGCGGGCAGCTTCGCCCTTTTCCTCCATGCACAGCTTCACGCCGCGGTGCCGGCAGACATTGTAGAAGGCCCGGATCTCGCCCTTGCGGGTGCGCGAGATCAGCACGCTTTCCCGGCCAATCTGCACCGTCTGCCACGCCCCGGGCTTGTCCAGGTCCGCGGACCGGATCGCGCAGAACCACATCTGCTCGAAAATACGCTCCTGCTCGGCCCGGAAGATAGCCGGATCCGTGTACAGGTGACCGCCCAGCGTCGGGATCAGGCTCGGGGTGGATACCTCAACAGACAATTTGTTCTCCTAACAAAACAACACGAACAACACGACTTACAAGAAGAGTTGGGGCTAAAGCCCCATGGCGGCACCGGCAAGGGCGGGTTCGCCCACCGGCGCCAAAACTGTAGGCACGACGGCGGCCGCCGGCTTGGGTGCAGACGCCGCGAGGCTCCTGCGCCACTTGGTGAACAGCCGCGGCTGGTTCATGCCCAAAACCGCGACGGGAACGTCTTCCCGGTAATACACGGCCAGCAGGCTGTGCTCGGCAGCATCGCCCGCTTCGACCTCAAGGCGGTCGTAGCCGGCTGAGTGGCCGGCGAACTGGATTTTCACGCCGTGCTGGTCTGACCAGAAGTACGGCGGCTTCAGCGGCTGCGCCGGGGCTTCGTCATCGAGCAGCCCCTGCACCGCCAGCGCTGCCCGTTCCAGGGCACCCGTCCAGTGCTCCACGCGGCGGTGCCTGTCCACCGCAGCATCGAACCACGCGGCACAGTCCCCCACGGCCACAATGCCCGGAACACTGGTGCGCCCCATTGCATCACACAGCACACCGCCGTCGACCTCCACCCCGGAACCGGCGAGCCATTCAACATTCGGCTCCGCGCCGATCCCTACCACCACAACATCCGCAGCCACGAAAGACCCGTCGCCCAGCCGAAGACCGGTCACGTTTCCTTCGCCTGCGTAAAAGTCCTCAATAACGGCCGACGAGATGAGCCGGACACCTTTCCCGGTGTGCAGGCCGGCAACCACCGAGCCCATCTCCGTTCCCAGCTGGGCTGCAAACGGTACCGGCTTGGTGTCGACGAGGGTGACGTCCATGCCGCGCGAGGCGGCGGAAGAGGCCACCTCGGCACCCACGAAGCCCGCTCCGATGACGGCCATCTTGCTTCCCGGTACCAGTTCCGGTGCCAGGCTTTGAGCGTCGGCGAGGGTGCGCAGGGAGAAGACGTTGCTCAGGCCGGCCAGGGCCGGCAGCTGGCGGGCCCGCGCGCCGGTGGCGATGACGATGCCATCGGCCTGGACAACGCGGCCGTCAGCCAAGCCGATGGTTTTCGTTGACGCGTCCAGGGAGACTGCACGTGCACCCAGCAGCCATTCAGCGTCGAGGCCGTCAGTTTCGGTCTCCAGATACAGGTCCTCGGCTGTGATGGATCCCAGCAGGAAGTCCTTGGAGAGCGGCGGCCTGTCATACGGACGATGCTCTTCATCGCCGATGATGACGAGACGTCCGGTGAAGCCTTGGGCGCGGGCTGCCCGCGCGGCGGAAAGACCGGCCAGCGAGGCTCCCACGATCGCAAGCGTCTGCATATTTACACCCCTCCTTCTATTGCTATTAGCGCAACAACAATCGCTATATGCAACAGCGTGATCCATGCCACGGCGACTGTCAAGGGTTCGTTGACGCATTAATACGGGCACGCGTAATCGGGCCGCCAACCCTTGACAAAACAGTGTGAGCGAAAGCACGCTGTTGCATATTACGACTGCGGTTGATCCATTCGGAACAAGCCGCCAGCAACTCCTATATACCTCCCCAAACGAGAAAGAGGCCACCATGCACAAGGCATGCCCGCTCAGCGAACTGGCACCAGGGGAAGCCCTTCGCCTGAACACCGCGCCGCCCATCGCTGTCTTCCACACCGAGGAAGGCGAGCTCTTCGCCATCGATGACACCTGCACCCACCAGGACGCCTCGCTGACCGACGGCTGGGTGGAAGGCTGCGAGGTCGAGTGCCCCCTGCACGCCTCAAAGTTCAATCTCCGGACCGGGCAGGTTGATGCACCGCCGGCCAAACTTCCCGTCCGCACGCACGAAGTCACCGTCGTGGACGGCGACATCATGGTCATCGAGTCCGAGGAAGCGCCCAACCTTCCCCCCGGGCTGACAGTTAACGGCCACATCTAAGCCGCCCCGCTCTGCCACTACATTTCGGAGAAAACCTTGTCCACAGTTCTTGAAGGCGCGCCCGCGGCCGGTGCCAGCGCCAAAGCCCGTAGCGCCGAGTTTGTCCTCACCCTGGCCTGCCCCGAACGGCCGGGCATCGTCCGGGCCATCACGACGTTCCTGGCAGACCGCGGCTTCGACATCGTGGAGCACCAGCAGTTTGACGACCACGTCAGCGGCAAGCTCTACCTGCGGACCGCGTTCACCCAGAGCGGCGATGACGCCGATCAGGGTCCCTTTGCCCGGCTCAACCAGCGTGACGGTCTCGACCAGCAGGGCCAGCAGGGCCAGCAGGGCCAGCAGACGGCGGAAGGCCTCAGCTCCGAGTTCGCGGCCATCGCCGGCGAGTTCGGCATGGAGTTCAGCATCCACGACGGCCGCCCGCAGCGGTTGCTGGTCATGGTCTCGAAGTTCGGCCACTGCCTGAACGACCTCATCTTCCGGTGGCGGGCGGGAAGCCTGGGTGCGGAGATCGCCGTCGTGGTTTCCAACCATGAGGACCTGCGGCCCATGGCCGAGGCGGCCGGGCTGCCCTTCATCCACGTGCCGGTGACGGCCGGCACCAAGCCCGAGGCGGAGGCACGCCTGCTGGAGCTGGTGGCCGAATACGACGCCGACCTCGTGGTGCTGGCCCGCTATATGCAGGTGCTGTCCAATGACCTGTGCGGCAAGCTCCGCGGACGGGCCATCAACATCCACCACTCGTTCCTCCCCGGATTCAAGGGTGCGAAGCCGTACCACCAGGCCTACGACCGCGGGGTGAAAATGGTCGGCGCGACGGCCCATTACGTCACTGCGGACCTCGATGAAGGTCCCATCATCGAGCAGGAAGTCCTCCGGGTGGACCACGCCCTTGACCCGGACGCGCTGGTGACGGTGGGCCGGGATGCGGAGACCCAGGCGCTCTCCCGCGCGGTGAAGTGGCACTGCCAGCACCGCGTCCTGCTTAACAAGACCCGCACCGTCGTATTCCGCTAATTTTCCGCTAACGCGAACCAGGAGAACCACACACCATGAGCGCATCACCACGCGTCGTCATCATCGGTGCCGGCATCGTCGGCACCAACCTCGCGGACGAGTTGTCCAGCCGCGGCTGGAACAACATCACCGTCGTCGAGCAGGGCCCGCTGGAACTGGCCGGCGGCTCCACGTCGCACGCCCCCGGCCTGGTGTTCCAGAACAACTCGTCCAAGACCATGACGGAATTCGCCACCTACACCGTCAACAAACTGCTCGCGCTGAGCAAGGACGGCGAGTCCTGCTTCAACCAGGTGGGCGGCCTGGAACTGGCAACCACTCCCGAGCGCCTGGCTGACCTCAAGCGCAAGCTGGGTGTGATGACCTCCTGGGGCGTCGAAAGCCGGATCATCGACGCCGATGAATGCGAAAAGATCTACCCCCTGCTCAACACCGGCAAGCTCACCGGCGGCCGCGAGGTGCTGGGTGGCCTGCTCATCCCCACCGACGGCCTGGCCCTGGCCGCCCGCGCCGTGCAGCTGCTGATCGAGCGTTCGCGCGAGCGCGGCGTGACCTACCTCGGCTCCACCAGCGTCACCGGCATCTCCCAGTGGGGCGGCAAGGTCACCGGCGTGGAGACCTCCTCCGGCGTGATTCCTGCCGACATCGTGGTGTCCTGCGCAGGTTTCTGGGGCCGTGAGCTCGGCAAGATGGTGGGCCTGGAGGTGCCGCTGCTGCCGCTGGCCCACCAGTACGTCGTCAGCACCCCCCTCGCCGAGCTCGAAGGCGTGAACGAGCTTCCCAAGGGCGCCAGCAAGCCCATCCTCCGCTACCAGGACAAGGACCTGTACTACCGCGAATGGGGCAACCGCATCGGCATCGGCAGCTACGCGCACCGCCCGATGCCCGTGGACATGTCCGCCCTGCCCAAGGTGTCGGCCGAGGACATGTCCGACCACCGCATGCCTTCCCGCCTCGACTTCACCCTGGAAGACTTCGTGCCCGCGTGGGAAGACAGCCAGGACCTGCTGCCGGCACTGCGCAGCGCCGCGATCGAGGACGGCTTCAACGGTATCTTCTCCTTCACGCCCGACGGCGGCCCGCTGATCGGTGAAGCCCCGGAACTCTCCGGCTTCTTCGTCGCCGAGGCCGTTTGGGTGACGCACTCCGCAGGCGTCGCCAAGGCCGTGGCCGAGCTGCTCACCGAGGGCCGCTCCCGCACCGACCTGCACGGCACCGAACTCTCCCGCTTCGAGAAGGTGCAGACCAGCGACGAGTACGTCAGCGAGACCTCACAGCAGAACTTCGTGGAGATCTACGATGTCATGCACCCGCTGCAGCCCAAGGAGTCGCCGCGGGACCTGCGCGTCAGCCCGTTCAACGTCCGGCAGAAGGAGCTCGGCGCGTTCTTCCTCGAGTCTGCCGCGTGGGAGCGCCCGCACTGGTTCGAGGCCAACCGTCCCCTGCTGGACGAACTGCCGGCAGAATGGCAGGCTCCCGAACGCGAGCCGTGGGCGGCCCTGTTCTCCTCGCCCATCTCCGCTGCCGAAGCGTGGAAGACGCGTACCGCCGTCGCGCTTTACGACATGACGCCGCTGAAGCGGCTGGCCGTCAACGGCCCGGGCGCCCAGGCGCTGCTGCACCGGCTGAGCACCGGAAACATCGCCAAGAAGCCCGGTGCTGTCACCTACTGCCTCCTGCTGGAGCACGACGGCGGCATCCGCAGTGACGTGACCGTCGCCCGGCTCGGGGAAGAAGACTTCCAGCTCGGAGTGAACAGCAACGTGGACTTCGACTACCTGCGCGTCGAGGCCCGCAAGCAGTCCGCCGCCGATCCGGCCAAGTGGGTGCACGTCACCGACATCACCGGCAGCACTTGCTGCATCGGCCTGTGGGGCCCGCTGGCCCGCGAAGTCATCGGCAAGGTCAGCACCGACGACCTCACCAACGACGGCCTGAAGTACTTCCGCACCAAGGAAATCAACATCGGCGGTATCCCCGTCACGGCCATGCGCCTGTCCTACGTGGGCGAGCTCGGCTGGGAGCTGTACACCACCGCCGAATACGGCCTCAAGCTCTGGGACCTGCTGTTCGAAGCCG
Organism: Arthrobacter sp. SAFR-023; assembly: GCF_051965295.1. Taxonomy (NCBI): domain Bacteria; kingdom Bacillati; phylum Actinomycetota; class Actinomycetes; order Micrococcales; family Micrococcaceae; genus Arthrobacter; species Arthrobacter sp. SAFR-023. The sequence goes on from NZ_JBQCMF010000031.1 coordinate 18,379, forward strand.
GACAGGAACACGGCATCATCGCCGCCGGCCGCGGGGCCTTCAACAGCATGCGCCTGGAGAAGGGTTACCGCCTCTGGGGCACGGACGTGACCACCGAGCACCACCCCTACCAGTCCGGCCTCGGCTTCTCTGTGGCGAAGGACAAGGAAGGCTACGTGGGCGCCGAAGCCCTGGCGGCCCTCAAGGAGCAGCCCGCGGAGAAGGTGCTGCGCTGCCTGACGGTCGACGACGGCACCTCCATTGTGATCGGCAAGGAACCCGTGTACGTGAACGGCGCTGCGTCCGGTTACGTCACCAGCGCGGCGTACGGCTACTCGATCCGCAAGCCGATCGCCTACGCCTGGCTGCCGTCCACTGTCTCCGAGGGCGACGCCGTGGAGATCGAGTACTTCGGCCGCCGCGTCGCCGCCACGGTCAGCGCCGAGCCGCTGTTCGACCCCGGTATGGAGCGCCTCCGCGGCTGACGTCTGGCCTTTCCACCCGCTGGTTGAGCTTGGCGAAACCCCGTCCTGACCCTAATTGAAGAAAGAACGACGGCGACACCCTGGATTTCCGGTGTGTCGCCGTCGTTCTTGGTTAAGAAAAGGTCAGGACGGAGGAGCGCGACCCTAGACGGTGGCCGCCTCGAGGGCGCCCGCCTCGGCGGCCGCTTCGACGCCGGCGTGCGGCTCGAAGCGGACGAACATGGCCTTGAAGCCGGGGGTGTTGGACACCCGGGCCACGTTTTCCTTGTGGACCAGGGCATTGGCTTCAGGGAAGTACGCCGCCGCGCAGCCCTTGGCCGTCGGGTAGGCCACCAGCCGGAACTTCTCCGCGCGCCGGTCATTGCCCTGGAAGGTGCTCACCACGTCCACAAGTTCGCGGTCCTTGAAACCCTGCTCGGCGAGGTCCTCCGGGTGCACCAGGATCACGCGGCGGCCGTCGGAGATTCCGCGGTAGCGGTCGTCCAGGCCGTAGAACGTGGTGTTGTACTGGTCGTGGCTGCGGATGGTCTGCAGCACCAGGTGGCCGGCCGGCGGCGTGAGGTACTCCAGCGGGCTGACCGTGAACCTGCCCCGGCCGATGTCCGTCTTGAAGGAGCGGGTGTCGCGCGGCGGGTTGGGCAGCACGAAGCCGTTTTTGGTCCGGACCCGGGTGTTGAAGTCCTCGAACCCCGGCAGGACCCGGGAGATGTGGTCGCGGACCACGTCGTAGTCCTCGGCCATGGCTTTCCAGTCCACCGCGTGGCCGGGGCCGAACGTTGCCTCGGCCATCCGTGCCACGATCACCGGCTCGGCGAGCAGGTGATCGGACACGGGCTGCAGCCTGCCCTGGGTGGAGTGGACCACGGACATCGAGTCTTCGACGGACAGGAACTGGGCGCCCTTGGGGTGCTTGTCATCCTTGTCCGTCCGGCCCAGCGTGGGAAGGATCAGCGAGGTGCGGCCGTGCACGATGTGCGACCGGTTCGGCTTGGTGGAGATGTGCACGGTCAGGCCGATCCGCTGCATCCCGGCTTCCAGGGTCTCGGTGTCCGAGCAGGCGAGGGAGAAGTTGCCGCCCATGGACACGAACACGTCCACCTCGTCGCGCTCGAAGGCCTCCATGGACTCCACGGCGTCGTGGCCGTGGTGCCGTGGGGACTCGATGCCGAACTCACTGTCCAGCGCTTCGAGCAGCCACTCTTTGGGCTTTTCCCAGATGCCCATGGTCCGGTCGCCCTGGACGTTGGAGTGGCCGCGCACCGGGCACGCACCGGCGCCGGGCTTGCCGAAGTTGCCCTGCAGCAGCAGGACGTTGACCATTTCCTTGATGGTGTCCACCGAGTGCGGCTGCTGCGTCACGCCCAGCGCCCAGCAGAAGATGCTGGCCTTGGATGCCACCAGCATGCCGGCCACGTCCTCGATCTGCTTCCGGGACAGGCCCGTGGCCCGTTCCGTCTCTTCCCAGTCCAGGTCCTGGCGGGCCTCGCGGTACGCGTCAAAGCCGTCGGTCTGCGCCTCGATGAAGGAATGGTCGACGACGGTGCCCGGGTTTTGTTCCTCGGCCTGCAGCAGCAGGTGGCCCAGTGCCTGGAACAGTGCCAGGTCCCCGCCGACCTTGATCTGCAGGTATTCGTCGGCCAGCGGCGTGCCGCCGCCCACCACGCCGGAGATGGTCTGGGGATCCTTGAAGTTGAACAGGCCGGCCTCGGGCAGCGGGTTCACTGCCACCACCTTGCCGCCCTTGTCCTTGCATTCCTTGAGCGCGGACAGCATGCGCGGGTGGTTGGTGCCGGGGTTCTGCCCCACGACGAAGATCAGCTCAGAATCATGGATGTCCTCCAGGGACACCGTGCCCTTGCCGATGCCGATGGTCGGGTTCAGCGCGGACCCCGAGGACTCGTGGCACATGTTGGAGCAGTCCGGCAAGTTGTTGGTGCCGAGCGACCGGCCGAACAGCTGGTACATGAACGCGGTCTCGTTGGCCGTGCGGCCCGAGGTGTAGAAGACGCAGCGGTCCGGGGTGCTGGCCCGGATGTGTTCGCCGATCAGCTCGAAGGCATCGGCCCAGGAGATCGGCGAGTAGTGCGTCTCCCCCTCCCGGATGACCATCGGCTCGCTCAGCCGGCCCTGGTTGCCCAGCCAGTACTCCGTCTTCTCGGACAGCTCGGCGATGGAATGCTTCGCCCAGAACTCCGCCCCCACGGTCCGCAGGGTGTTCTCCTCGGCCACGGCCTTGGCGCCGTTCTCGCAGAACTCGGCCGCCTTGCGCTTCTTGTCTGACTCCGGCCAGGCGCAGCCCGGGCAGTCAAAGCCGCCGCGCTGGTTGAGCCGCAGCAGCGACTGCGCCGTGCGGGTCACGCCGGCCTGCGCCACGGCGCGTTCCAGCGCCACCATCACGGCCTTGACGCCGGCGGCTTCGGTCTTCGGCTTGTGGACTTCGAGCTTGTCCTCGTTGATGTCCGCGACGGGGGCGGGCTGCTTCCCGAACTTCATTGTTCCAACTTCCTAACCGGCTGCTTTCGTGCCTGTTTTGATCGCCACGAAGGCGCGCCAGGCATTCCTGGCGCGCCTTACGTGTGGCGATCTTGTCTTTCTTCTTAGTGTTTCACCTGTTACTGCGCCTTAGTGTTTCACCTGTTACTGGGCCACGTTGGCGAGGGTTTCGCGTTCGGCGGCGATGGTGGTGTTCTCGCCGTGTCCGGTCCTGACGGTTGTTTCCGGTGGGAGGGTGAGGAGCCGTTCGCGGATGGAGGTCAGGATGGTGGGGTAGTCGCTGTAGGAGCGGCCGGTGGCGCCGGGTCCGCCGTTGAACAGGGTGTCCCCGGTGAACACGGTGTTCTCTGCTGCGAGGTGGAAGCAGGTGGAACCGGGTGAGTGGCCGGGGGTGTGGATCGCCTTCAGGGTGGCCCCGCCGACCTGGAACTCGTCCCCGTCCGTTATGGTCCGGTCTGGGGTGGTGCCGGGGTAGACCTGTTCCCAGAGGACCTGGTCCTCCGGGTTCAGGTAGACAGGGGCGCCGACGGTGTCGGCGACTTCGCGGGCGGCGCCGATGTGGTCGTTGTGCGCGTGGGTCAGCAGGATCGCTTTCACCTTCCGGCCGCGGACCTGGTTGATGATCGCGGCGGCGTCGTGCGGGGAATCAATGATCACGCACTCGGTCTCGTTGCCCACGATCCAGACGTTGTTGTCCACATCCCAGGTCCCGCCGTCGAGCGAGAACGTGCCGGAGGTGACGAGGTTTTCGATGCTCACGCTCATGCCGAAGCCACCGCCGGCACGGCAGCAGCGGCCGTGGAGGCTGCCGCGGGCTGGATGTCAACAACTGAGCGGAGGACCTTGCCTTCGTGCATCTTGTCGAAGGCTTCCTCGACCTGGTCGATGGTGATCCGTTCGGAGACGAACGCATCCAGGTCCAGGTTGCCGGCCTTGTAGTGGGCCACGAGCATCGGGAAGTCCCGGGACGGCAGGCAGTCCCCGTACCA
>NZ_JBQCMF010000032.1:0-9596 GCF_051965295.1 Arthrobacter sp. SAFR-023
CAGACACCCTGGTCGGGGCTCTCCCGCATTTAACCCAGCAGGTGATCCCTGACAGGGTCCTGGTTTCGACAGGCCCAACCAACAGAGCCCCCCAACCCTCCCTCACGTCCTGCCGCTTTTCCGCAGCTCCGCTGGACCATGGGGCGCCGCGTCCCGTTAGTCTGCCGGGCCGGGAACATGTCCGGGCCGGGCGCCGTTGTATGGGGGAACCGTCTCATTGATCGGCGGGTAAACCCCAGCAAAGGAGATCTTATGCCGCAGCGCACCATCGTTATCACCGGCGCGAGCGACGGCATCGGGGCAGCAGCCGCGCGGAACCTGGCGCGGGCAGGCGAGCGGATCGTCGTCGTCGGGCGTTCCCCGGAGAAGACCGCAGCGGTGGGTGCCGAACTGGGCGTTGACTATTTCGTCTGTGACTTCGCCGAGCTGGCGCAGGTGCGCCTCCTGGCCGCGGCGCTGCGGGAAAGGTACCCGCGGATCGATGTCCTGGTAAACAATGCCGGCGGGATCATGCGCGGCCACGAGCTGACAGTGGACGGCCATGAGAAGACGTTCCAGATCAACCACCTGGCGCCGTTCTTGCTCACGACCGAGCTGCTGGACGTTCTCACCGCCAGCCGTGCCACCATCATCAACACCTCAAGTGCTGCCAACGCATTCGGGCGGCTGGATCTGACGGATCTCAACTCCGAGCGGAGCTACTCGACAAACCGAGCCTACGGCACCGCGAAACTGGCGAATATCCTGTTTACCGCGGAGCTGCAGAACCGATACGGGGAGGACGGCATTGCGGTGGCCGCCTTCCACCCTGGCGTCGTGGCCACCAACTTCGCAGCGGAGTCCACAAGCTGGTTCCGCCACGCCTACAAGACTGTCCTCAACCGATTCCTGCTTTCGGCCGAGCAGGGCGCTGACACGCTCGTCTGGCTCGCTACTTCGACGCCCGGAGGGGACTGGGTGCCCGGCGCCTTCTACGTTAAGCGTGCGCTGGCGAAGGCCAACAAGCAGGCCTACGACGCCGGGCTGGCGAGGGACTTCTGGGACCGCAGCCTGGAGCTCGTCAGTGCAGGCGAGCCAGTGGAAGCGTCCGAAGCTTGAGGGCACAGCAAAAGGTCCCCCTCAGGTTGGGCTTGCGGGAGGGTGCGGATTTAGGCGGCGAGAGGCGAGGAGGCGTTGAAATCAGCGGCGCAGGTGAAGTCCCTCAAGTGCCTGAAGCGCCTCGGCTGAGCGGCTGATGGCCTGATCGAGGCAGGCCTCGGATTCGGGAACCGAGAACAGGTAGCCCTGCAGCGCGTCGCACTGCAGGTCCATCAGGTAGGCGGCCTGCTCGGAGGTTTCGATGCCCTCCGCGGTGACGCTGAGGCCGAGGCTGTGGGCCATGTTGATCATGGAGCTGAGGATTGGCAGCTTCTCCGCCCCGGTACGGACCATGGAGACAAAGGACTGGTCGATCTTCACCGCGTCTACCGGCAGGTCCTGAAGCCGGCCCAGCGACGAGTAGCCGGTGCCAAAATCATCGAGTGCAACCCGCACGCCGGCGCTTCGCAAACTCGCGTGGTGGCTGATCACGTGGTCGTCGGCGTCGAAGAGCACGCTCTCCGTCACCTCCAGCCCCAGCTGCCGGGGATCCATGCCGTGGGATTTGGCCATGTCCAGCACGTTGCCGGCGAAACCGCGGTCCCGCAGCTGAACGCCGGACACGTTGACGGCCAATGAACGCTCAGCGCCGCGGGAAAGCCAGGCGCCCAGCTGGATAAAACTTTCCCGCATCATCTGCAGGCCGATAACCGCGATCAGTCCGCTGCGCTCCGCCGTCGGAATGGACTGCGACGGCGGGACATTCCTGCCGTCGCGCTCCCACCGGGCCAGGGCCTCGAACTGGATCACCTCTCCTACCTGAGGCGAAACAACGGGCTGGTAGCTCACCCGGATCTCGTCGTTATCGACGGCGAGCCGCAGCCCGGCCTCCATGTCCGTCCGCTGCACCAGGGCCGTCATCATCTCCGGCTTGAACCGCATGTACCGGTTCTTCCCGGCGGCTTTGGCCGCGTACATCGCCACATCCGCGCGGCGCAGCAACTCCGACGCAGCCACCGCGTCCGCGCATAGCGACGCGATCCCCAGGCTCAGGCTGGGCCGCAGCATGGACCCTTCGATCCACACCGGGACATTGAGCGACTGCACGATGTGCTCCGCGACGGACTCGGCATCCGTAAATCCGGTCAGGAGCACGACGAACTCGTCACCGCCCAGCCGGGCCACAGTGTCATCCGGCCGGACGCAGGCCCTTAGCCGGCGGGCCACTTCCACCAGCATCTGGTCTCCGGCGGCGTGGCCCAGGATGTCGTTGACCTCCTTGAAGTCGTCAAGGTCCAGGAGGAGAACGTCGACGGCGGTACTGCTGCGGCCGTGCAGCGCTTCGGACAGTTGGTCATGGAACAGCTTGCGGTTGGCCAGCCCGGTGAGCGGATCCTGGAACGCCATGGCTTTCAGCTGTTCTGCCTGTTCGGCCAGATCCGCCATCGCTTGCCGGGCCTGTTCCTGGGCGCGGCGCCGCGGCGTGACATCCCGGAAGCTCCAGACCCGGCCTACCACCAGGTTGCCCACCCGCTGGGCCGCGAGTAGCGTTCGAACGTGCGGCCGTCGAGGAACTCCAACGTGTCGTGGCTTTCGGCGGTCGGGTGCGCGTACAGTTCGTTGATCTTGGCCAGGAAGCTCTCCGGCTGCGCGAGGAGGCCAAGAACGAAATCAATCACTGCCGCGTCGTCGCCCGCGGCCATGAGCTCACGGGCGATGCCCCACATCTTGGTGAACTGCTCGTTGATGCCGGCGATCTTTCCGTCGACCCCGACTACCAGGATCCCGTCAGCGGTGGCCTCCAGGGTGGCGCTGAGGGGGTCTTCGCGGCGGCGATGTCTCCGGACTCGCTGTGCAGGCTGGCAAAGAGCCGGTCGAAGCCGCTGCGGTAGCCTTCGGCGAGGAGCATGCGGTGGTCCTGGTCCACGAGCTGAAACCTGCCGTCGCCGAAGAGACGCTCCGCGGCGGCATTTACCTGCGTGATGAGGCCGTCGCTGCCGACCACGAGGACCGCGTCCGGCAGCGAATCGAACAGGGCGGCGTAGCCGGCTGGCGTCCCCCCAGGGCGTGGGGAAGAAGCCGTCATGCGACCGTTGCGTGAGACCGCGAGAAACTCATTGGGCGTCCACCCCCTCAGCAAGATCGTACCGCTGATCGAGCCTGTCGGGATGGAGGTCCGGCGGAGCCGGGCTCAACCAGCCGAGACATGCCCAACCACCGGTGCCGCCCGGGTGCCGAGACCGCGCACCGTCCAGCCTTCGGCCTGCCAGGCCGCAGCGTCCAGCACATTCCGCGCGTCCAGCACTGTCCGTCGTCGAACCAGCTGCCCGACGGCGGCCGGCGGCAGTTCGCGGTATTCGGCCCATTCGGTCAGCAGCAGCACCAGCTCGGCACCCTCGAGCGCCCTCGTGGCCGAGGCCTCGAACCGCAGCAGCGGGTAGCGCATCCATGAGTTGTTGATGGCCTTCGGGTCCGTCACCGTGACGTGCGCTCCGGCAGAGGCGAGCCGGAGCGCGACGTCGAGGGCAGGGGAGTCCCGGATGTCGTCCGTGTCCGGCTTGAACGCCGCGCCCAGCACGGTGACCGTCCGGCCGGCGATCATGCCGCCGCAGAGTTCCCGGGCAACCTCCGCCGTCCGGGTACGCTGCCCGAGGTTGATGGAGTCCACCACGCCCATCCAGTCGTCCACGGACCGGACCTCCAGCGCCTGCGCCTGGGCTCGGAAACTGCGGATGTCCTTGGGCAGGCAGCCCCCGCCGAACCCCAGCCCGGCGTGCAGGTAGCGGTTGCCGATGCGCGGATCCATGCCCATCGCCTCGCTCAGTTCGGTGACGTCGGCCCCGGCGGCGTCACACAGTTCCGACATCGCGTTGATGAAGCTGACCTTCGTGGCGAGGTAGGCGTTCGACGCCGACTTGATCAGTTCCGCCGTCGCGAAATTGCATACGAGCCGCGGGATGCCGGCACGCAGCAACGGCTCGTACACCGCGTCCAGCACGGCGGCCACACCGCGGGCGGCTCCCTGCGTGCCGTCACTGCGGCGCCCGAACGCGCCCTCCTTGCCGCCGGGCACCCCGTACACCAGCCGGTCCGGCACCAGCGTGTCCTTTACCGCGGTGCCCTGCCGCAGGAACTCCGGATTCCAGCCCAGCAGCACGTCCGGCCGCGCTGCGAGCATGCGCCCCAGCCGGTCGACGGTGCCCACGGGCACAGTTGATTTGCCGACGACGGCGGCTCCCCGGCTCAGGTGCGGAAGGAGACTTTTGGTGGCGGAGACCAGGTAGCTGAGGTCGGCGCCGTCGGACGTCTTGGCCTGCGGCGTGCCCACGCAGAGGAAGTGCAGCTGCGCGCCGGCGGCGTCGGCAAAGTCCGTGGAGAAGCTGAGGCGGCCGGTGGCGCGGCCGTCGTGCAGGAGCTCATCCAGCCCCGGCTCGAAGAAAGGGGCCCGGCCGCCGGCGAGCTGCTCGGCCCGTGCGGGGTCGACGTCGATCCCCACCACGGTGTGGCCCATCGAGGCAAGGGTGGCAGCATGGACGGCACCGAGGTAGCCGCAGCCGATCACGGAAATTTTCACTGTGTGGCTCCTTGGGTGCGGACGGTCTTGGTTTCGACGTGATCTCGACAGGCTCGATCAAGGGTGGACGCCCCGGCAATCGCCTCCTTGTAGTGCCGCACCAGCTCCGCGCACAGGGCCGGCCACGTCCGGCCCTGGACCGAGGCGTAAGCTGCCGCCGCGAATGCACGGCGCTTGGCGTCGTCGCCCGTCAGGTCCATCACATGCCGGCGCAGGCCAGCCAGATCGCCGGGCTCATAGAGCCAGCCGGTACGGGAATTCTCGACCAGATCCAGCGGGCCCCCGCGGCCGGTGGCCACCACCGGCACGCCGGATGCCATGGCCTCCTGGATGGTCTGGCAGAAGGTCTCGAACTCGCCAGGGTGAACGAACAGATCGAACGACGCCATGGCCCGGGCCAGCTCCTCGCCGCCGAGGAAACCGGTGAACACCGCAGCGGGAAGGGCCTCCTCCAGCGCCGCCCGCTGCGGACCGTCGCCCACGATCACCAGGCGGGTGCCCGGAACATCCGCCAGCACGGCGAGGTCTTCCACCTGTTTCTCCACCGCCAGCCGGCCAACGTAGCCGATGATCCGCTCACCGCCAGGCGCCACGGACGCCCGCCACCCGTCGTCGCGCTTTCCCGGCGCAAACCGCGCGGTATCCACACCGCGCCGCCACATGCCCACGCGCAGAATTCCGCGGCCGCGCAACTGGTTCAGCGCGAAAGTGGACGGCACCAGCGTCCGGGACGCCAGGAGATGAATGTTTTCCACCCGGTTCCAGGCCCAGTTCTCCAGGAACGGCACCCCGTACCGGGCGGCGTAGCTGGGAACCTCGGTCTGGTAGATGGCCACGGTGGGAATTCCCAGCTGGTGCGCGGCCTGCGCCGCCCGCCAGCCGAGCACGAACGGCGACGCCAGATGGACCACGTCCGGTGCGTAGTCGGCAAGGATTCTCTTGACCCGGTACACACCTCCCAGCGCCACCCGCACGTTCGTGTAACCGGCCAGCGGAACAGAGGGCAGCCGGTGCACAAACGCGCCGTTCACAACGTCCAGAACATCAGCGTCCGACGTCGACGGCGCAATCACGAGCACCTCATCGCCCCGCTCCTGCAGATGCTCAAGCACCCGCAGGATGGAGTGCGTGACTCCGTTCATCAGCGGCAGGAATGATTCGGCAACGATAGCGATCCTCACACCTCAACGGTGTTCCTGCCGTCTAACCGTGCGGGGGAGCCGGCGTGACAAGGAAGGGAAGGTTGGGTTAACAGGCGGGGCTACGTTCCCTCGTGGCGGAGAACGTCCGGCAGTTCATCCACGAAGACGGTCTGCGGCGGTTCGAAGTAGATGACCAGCACCTCGTCACCAACGGTGAAGACGCTGACCTTGTCGAACGGGTAGGCGTGGAAGGCGCTGGTGCCGCCGCGGTAGGCGAGCATCACCTCGCCGACGGTTCCGGGGCCAATCTGTCCGCTCACCCGGCCGATCTTCCCGGTCAGGGTCCGGTCAACGTTCCTGTGCACTGTGCCGCCCCCTTCCCTGGGCTTCCTTGGGCGCCGGCGCTAGGCGCCTGGCTGCTTCGGCGGCTGCTTGGCATGGTTCTGCCCGTTCTTCAGGGCACCTGAGAGCCGCGGCAGGAAAGAGCCCGCCTGGGTGATGATCCCGCCCACCATGCTGTTGAGGCCGTCCGCGCCGTTCAGGACGGTGAGCTGGTCCACATGTCCAAACGGCTCGGCCGCCGCCGCCACAATGGAGGGCATGTTCTCCGCCAGCTGCTGGGCGATGACGGCATCCTGGTTGCTCTCCAACGCCTCGCCGCGGGCCTTGATGCCCTCCGCCTCAGCCAGGGCCTTCGCCTTGATGGCGGACGCCGCGGCATCGCCGCGCGCCTTGGTGGCAGCCGCCTCGGCCTCGCCCGTCACCCGGGTGGCTCCGGCAATGGCCGCGGCCGCGCTCGCGCTGGCCTGTGCCTCCACTTCCACGCGGCGGGCATTGGCCTGGGCCTCGAGCTCCGTCCGCTTGGCACGGGCTTCGGCTGCGCTGATGTCCGCCGCCTTCTGCGCCTCCGCCTCGGTGCGCTGTGCGTAGGCCTTCGCGTCGGCGGGCTTGCGGATGGTGGTCTGCAGCTTCTGTTCCTCGCGGTCCGCCTCGAGCTTGGCCACCTCGGTTTCCTGGACCACCACCTGCTGGCGGGCGGTGGCGTCTGCCAGCGGGCCGGCCTGCGCGGCATTGGCCCGTGCCCGTTCGGCGTTGGCCTGCGCCGCCGACTGTTTGATGGCGGACAGGCTCTGCGCATCGGCGACCTGTGCGGCGGCCTCGGCTTCCCGCTCCGCGGCCTCGCGGTTGCGGGTGGCCTCCGCAATGCGGGCCTCCATCTTGACCTGGGCGATGTGCGGCTTGGCGATGTTCTGGATGTAGCCGGTGGGGTCCTGCAGGTCCTTGATCTGCAGGGAATCAACCACGAGTCCCAGCTTTTCCATTTCCACCCCGCTAGCGCCGCGGACCTGGGAGGCCAACTTGTCGCGCTCGCGGATAATTTCCTCCACAGTCATGCTGCCGATAATGGAACGCAGGTGGCCCTCGAAGACGTTGTACACCTGGCTTTCCATCTTCGGCTGCTGGCCAAGAAACCTTCGGGCGGCGTTGGCAATAAACGCCGGGGCGTCCCCGATTTTGTAAATGACGACGCCTTCAACGATCACCTGGATACCCTGGGACGTCACGCAGGAGACCTTCAGCTCCGTCTCGTTCAGCGTGAGCGACAGCGTGCGGACGGTCTGCAGGCCCGGAACCACCAGTGCGCCCTTGCCGGTGACGATCTTGAAGTCCATCCCGTCGGTGCTTTCCAGGGTGCCGCGCGTCAGCCCGGAAATTATGAGGGCCTCGTTTGGCTCGGCCACTTTCCACATGAGTTTGACGGCCAGCCAGATAACCAGAATACCCAGCAGCACCGAGACAACAATGATGATCAGCGGCAGGATGGCTGCCAGGTTCTCCATGGCGGTGTCCTCTCAGTGCAAAGGCGAATGAAGTTGGGCACTACCCCGCAAACGCGGCATGACCAGCTGTAATAGACAGTCTGGTGGTGCGCCGGGGCATAGTCCAGCGATTTGGGCGGCCTAGGAGAGCGAGCTCTCAGGCGCACCAGATCGGCACCGGCTCTGGCCGGTCACTGCCACCGGCTGTAGTGTCTCTCCTGATGGTCGACGGCGGTCCCTATCTGTCAGATCCAGCCCCGCCGGACCCTGATCCACCAGATCTCGAACCCCATCCCGACCCGAGGAGCACGCGTGGCACTGACCAAGGGCACCGAAGTGGAGTGGAACACTCCGCAGGGAAAGACCCACGGCAAGATCGTGGAAAAGAAAACGAGCGACTTCGAGCTCGACGGACACACCCACAGGGCCCGCGACGACGAACCCCAGTACGTTGTGGAGTCCGCAAAGACGGGGGCAAGAGCCGCGCACAAGGCGGGCGCCCTGACGGAAAAGAAGGGCTAGTTCCCATGGAACCTGAATCAGGTCCTCCGCGTTCCAGCACACCGCCCGTTCCGCCGTCGCTCGGGAACCGTACGGGTGCCGCCGGCGCTTCGGGCCAGGCGAGCAACGGACGACGGCGGTACAACGTGCTGGTGGTCGGCGGCGGGAACGCCGGGATATCGCTGGCCGCGCGGCTGCGGCGCTACGGTGTCCGTGACGTTGCGGTGGTGGAACCCAGCGGCAGGCACCTCTTTCAGCCGCTGTTCTCGCACATCGGCGGCGGCACCGCCGAGGCCGCCGAAGCCGTGCGCCCGCAGAAATCCGTCATGCCGAAGGGCGTGACATGGATTCCGGACAGCGCCGTGGACATTAAACCGGAAACGAACACCGTGGAACTGGCCTCCGGGATCCGGCTCAGCTACGGCCACGTGGTGGTGTGCCCTGGCCTGCAGCTTGACTGGCACAAGGTGCCTGGCCTGGCCGAGGCCATGGAATCGCCCCACGCCTCCTCGAATTATGTGTATGAGCTGGCTCCCAAGACCTGGGCCCTGCTGAGCGGGCTGAGGAGCGGAACGGCCGTGTTCACCATGCCCTCGGGACCGGTCAAATGCGGCGGCGCCTCGCAGAAACCCATGTACCTGGCCTGCGACTACTGGCGCCAGCAGGGAGTGCTGTCCAACATCCGCGTGGTGATGGTGGTGCCGACCCCCACGGTCTACGGCGTGCCCGGGGTGGACGAGGAACTGAACCGCAAAATCGCCGAGTACGGCATTGAGCTGCGGTGCAACAGCGAGGTAACCGCCGTCGACGCGAATGCCCGCGCCGTGCAAATCCACGACGCCGCCAGTGGCTCGAGCGAGAGCCTCACTTACGACGTCCTGCACGCCGTACCGCCGCAGTCGGCGCCCGACTGGCTCAAGTCCACTGCATTGCCGGCATCCGGTGACGACGGCGGCTTCGTGGAAGTGGACCCGGAGACGCTGCGTCACCCCAGGTACCCGAACGTCTGGTCCCTCGGCGACGCCGCCGGCACCAAAAACTCCAAGGCCGGCGCCGCCCTCCGGAAACAGACCACCGTGCTGGCGAAGAACCTTAAAGCAGTCATCAAAGGCGAGGAGCCCAAGACCAAGTACAACGGCTACTCGGCTTGCCCCTTCACCGTGTCCCGGTCAACGGTCGTGTTCGCCGAGTTCGACGACGAGTACAAGCCCATGCCCACGATCCCCAAAGTGGCGAAGGAGCGGCATTCCACCTGGATCCTTGAGCGCGACCTTTTCCCGGGCATCTATTGGAACCTGATCCTGAAGGGCCGGGGCTGAGCCCACGCAACTGCCTGGCCCCTGTCCCCTGATCCCCGTCACCAGACAGGCGCCTGACCGTAGGCAACCGGCCGAGCACAGACAAACGGCCGGCCCGCGTAAGGCGGGCCGGCCGGCGTCGTACTTGGAGTCTTTGGAGCGTTCCTCGGCGTTACGGGTTCTG
>NZ_JBQCMF010000033.1:0-8566 GCF_051965295.1 Arthrobacter sp. SAFR-023
CTCCACCGACACCGGAGCGTCCTTCGCCCTGACAACAACAGCCTTGACTTTATGAACCATGAGTAAGTGTTCCTTTCCTGAGCCCGGGCTCGTTGGCAACGGCACCCGTTGCCAATCTAGCTGACTCGTTGCGGTTCAAGATCATCGTCCACCGGATCGAAGCCATCCTCCACGCCTCCGCCTGCCCGGACCGGTTGCGGCTCCGGCTGCGGCGGCGTAACCGGACCCGACGACGGGTGGGCCGCCACTGCTGCCGCGTGCTCGGCCAGGACACCGGTCTGGTGCCTGATCTTCAGGCGGTAGAGCAGGGTGCCCCCGATGGTGACGGCGGCGACGAAGAGGACGCCGCCCCACTGGAAGTACCACTCAAACGGCGGCACCGAGTTGTAGATTTCCGGCCGCGGCCAGATCAGGTTGAGCGTCATCGCCCCGCCCCAGAGCACGGCAAGGATGTTCACCGGGAGTCCCCATTTGCCCATGCTGAAGCCCACTTCGCCGTGTCCTTCATCGCGCAGGGGCCACTTCTTCAGGAACCGCTTGCGCAGCATGGGAACCGTGACCAGCAGGTAGGACAGGTAGATCAGGACGATGCTGATGCTGGACAGAATCGTGAAAATCGCGGGCTGCATGACATTGACCAGCAGCGGGATGACGGCCAGGACGCCGATTACGATGGCCGCAACCGTCGGGGTCTTGCGGACCGGGTCCACCTTGCTCAGTTGCCGGCTGAACGGCAGGTTGTTGTCCCGGGCCATGGCGAACATCATGCGGATGGCAGCGGCGTGGACCGCCAGCGTGCAGACCACCACGGCCACCACGATGCACACCAGGAAGGCCTTGCCGAAGGGTCCGCCGAGGACGGAGAGCACGATGTGCTGCAGGCCGCCGTCGGCAGCGCCGATCTTCGGATCAGTAAGGTCCGGTGCGGCGAGGATGCCGAAGAGCAGGATCAGCCCGCCCAGCAGGAACGAGGCGGTGACGGCGCGCAGGATGGCTTTGGGCGCGGTGCGCTTCGGGTCCTTCGTCTCCTCACCGAGGGAGCTGGCGGTGTCGAAGCCGTACATGACGTAACCGGAGGCCATCGCGCCGATGAGGAACACTCCGAAGAAGCCGAGGTCGTGGCCTTCACCGAACCCGGCGGTGTCGAAGAAAACCTCGGGACCGCGCACCACGTGCCAGCCCAGGGCGAGGATCAGCAGCACCGCTGCGACGAGCTCCACAAACACGCCGATGCTGTTGATCATGGTCATGAGCTTCACGCCGAAAGCGTTGATGAGGGTGGAAATGGTGATCATGATGGTGGCCAACACGACGCCGTTCATTGCGAAATCAAAGGGGCCGGTGCCGTCGCCGACGATCTGGAATCCTGACCACAGCTGCGGCAGCGTGATCTGCAGGGCCAGCGCCACGGACCCCAGAGCCATGATGGAGGACAGCAGCAGCAGCCAGCCGGCGAGCCAGGCCGAGGTCCCGGAGGCGAGGCGCTTGGCCCAGTTGTAGACGGAGCCGGCCACAGGGTAGCGGCCTGCCAGTTCGGCAAAGCACAGCGCCACCATCAGCTGGCCGACGAAAACGATGGGCCAGGACCACGCATACGCCGGGCCGGCCATGGAGAAACCAAAGTAGAACAGTTGAAAAACACCCGTGAGGATGGAGATGTAGCTGACGCCTGCGGCGAAGCTGGCGAACTTGCCGATGCTCCGGTCCAGGGTCTGGGCATAGCCGAACTCGTCCATGCCGCTTGAATCAGTACTCTTGCTGGGTTCCAACATCTGAACTCCTAAGTAAGAAAAGCACGATGGTGATGACCCGCGCCCTCCTTTGGACGCGGGTAACACTACACGCACGTGAAATCGCACGCAGCTGAAATCACGCAGGTGTATCGACGGCCGGGCGCGGGCTGCAGCGCCCGGCCGTCTCCCCCAAGCTGATGCCTAGCCGGCTGCGGCCGCCCCCGTCTCCAGCGAAGTTTCCGCGGGAGCTACCCCGGCAGCTGAGCCGAACCATCCGCTCGGGGCGGGGGCGATGTTCTGCCAGATGTGCTTGGCTTCGCGGTATTCGGCCAGGCCTGCCTGGCCGAGCTCACGGCCGATCCCGGACTTCCCGAAACCGCCCCACTCCGCCTGCGGGACGTACGGGTGGTAGTCGTTGATCCACACCGTTCCGTGCCGGAGGGCGCCGGCGACGCGCTGTGCCTTGGACGCGTCCGACGTCCACACCGCGCCGGCCAAGCCGTACTCGGTGTCGTTGGCGATCGCAATCGCCTCGGCTTCGGTCCGGAACGTCTCCACGGTCAGTACCGGGCCGAACGATTCCTCCCGCAGCACGCTCATGCCGGTGCGGCAGTTGCCGAGCACTGTGGGCGGGTAGAAGAAGCCGTCCGCGAGCGGCCCGTCGTCGGGAATGTAGCCGCCGCACAGGAGCTCAGCCCCCTCCGCGATCCCGGACTGGACGTAGGCGTGGACCTGCTCCCGGTGCTTGGCGGAGATGAGCGGGCCGGTCTCGGCGTCGGGGTCGAACGGTCCGCCCATCCGGATCTTCTTCGCCCGCTGGACCACCTCGGCCACAAAACGCTCGGCGATCGTCTCCTCGACAACCAGCCGCGCCCCTGCCGAGCAGACCTGGCCGGAGTGCAGGAACACCGCCGTCAGGGCGTTGTCGACGGCGGCGTCCCAGTCCGCGTCCGCGAAGACGACGTTGGGGTTCTTCCCGCCGAGCTCGAAGGCCACGCGCTTCACGGTCTCCGCGGCGGCGGCCATGATGGTCTGCCCGGTGGACAGGCCGCCGGTAAGGGAGACGAGGTCGACGCGCGGGTCGGAGCTGAGCGGGCCGCCCACCTTAGACCCGGTGCCGGTCACGAGGTTCGCGACGCCGGCCGGGACGCCGGCCTCGGCGAGGGTTTCCATGAGCAGGATCGAAGTGGACGGCGTGAGCTCGCTGGGCTTGAGCACGAACGAGTTCCCCGCGACGAGTGCCGGCGCGACCTTCCACGCCGCCTGGAGGAGCGGGTAGTTCCACGGCGCAATGAGCGCGCAGACCCCCAGCGGCTCGTACACCACACGGCTGATGGCATCCGCCCGGCCGGTATCGATGACCCGGCCGGCGTCGAGCCCGGCGACCTTGCCGTAGTACCGGAAGCAGGCGGCGATGTCGTCCATGTCGTACTCGGCTTCCACGAGCCGCTTGCCGGTATCGAGCGCCTCGGCCAGCGCATAGGCGGCCTTGTCCCGCTCAAGGAGGTCCGCGACGCGGAGCATGACCGCGCCGCGCTCGATGTCCGTGAGCCGGCGCCACGGGCCGTCGTCGAACGCGGCCCGTGCACTGGCGATCGCCCGCTCCGCGTCCTCCACCGTCGACGAGGCGACGACCGCCACCTCGCGCCCGTCCGCCGGGCAGCGCACGGTGGTGGTCCCGCCGTCGGACGCCTGCTGCCAGGCGCCGTCGACGTACAGGCCCCGGGCGAGCTTCAGTTCAGTATCGATCGTCACGCTGATCCCCTAGCCCTTCGCCGCAACCGCAGCTGCTGCTACTGGCATTGATCCGCCGCGTTCCAGCGGGCTCACGCCGTGCCGGTAGAACTCGGTGTGCTGGGGCGCGAGCGGCGCCTTGCCGGCGATCAGGTCGGCAGCCTTCTCTGCGAGCATCATCACCGGGGCGTAGATGTTGCCATTGGTCACGTAGGGCATGGCCGACGCGTCCACCACGCGGAGGCCGCGGGTGCCGTGCACGCTCATGTCCAGCGGGTTCACCACGGCCATGGGATCGGAGTCCGGACCCATCTTCGCCGTACAGGACGGGTGCAGCGCCGTCTCGGCGTCGCGGGCAACCCAGTCAAGGATCTCCGCGTCGGTCTGCACGCTCCGGCCGGGAGAAAGCTCGCCGCCGCTGAAGGGGCCCATGGCGGACTGGCCGAGGATGTCGCGGGCAACGTGGATCGCCTCGACCCACTCGCGGCGGTCCTGGTCGGTGGAAAGGTAGTTGAACAGCATGGACGGGTGCACCGTGGGATCGGTGGACTTGATCTTGAGGCTGCCGCGGGCGTCGGAGTACATGGGTCCGATGTGCACCTGGTAGCCGTGCTTGGCGTCCGCCTTCTGGCCGTCGTAGCGGACGGCAACGGGGAGGAAGTGGAACATCAGGTTGGGGTAGGCCACGTCGTCGTTGGAGCGGACGAATCCGCCGCCTTCGAAGTGGTTGGTGGCGGCCGGACCCTTGCGGCCGAGCATCCACTGCATGCCGATCCACGGCATGCGCCAGACGTCCAGGGCCGGCTGCATGGAGACCGGCTGGGTGCAGGCGTGCTGGATGTAGACCTCGAGGTGGTCCTGGAGGTTTTCGCCGACGCCGGGCAGGTTGACCACGGAATTGATGCCCAGCGAGTTCAGGTGGGCTGCATTGCCGACGCCGGACAGCTGCAGCAGCTGCGGGGTGTTGATGGCGCCGCCGGCCAGGATCACTTCACCCGCGGTCACCTGGTGGGTCTTGCCGTTGCGGCGGTAGGTGACGCCGGTGGCCACGTTGCCCTTGAAGTTGACCTTGGTGACGAGCGCACGGGTCAGGACGGTCAGGTTCTTCCGGCCGAATTCGGGCCGGAGGTAGGCGCGGGACGCGGACAGCCGCTGGCCCTTGTGGACGTTGCGGTCGAATGCGGCGAAGCCCTCCTGGCGGTAGCCGTTGACGTCGTCGGTCAGCGGGTAGCCTGCCTCCTGGGCCGCGGCGAAGAAGGCCTGGAACAGCGGATTGGTGGCGGGGCCGCGCTCCAGCACCAGCGGGCCGGAGTGTCCGCGCAGTTCATCGTCGGGATCGGCGGCGAGCGCGTTTTCCATCCGGTTAAAGTACGGGAGGCAGTGCGCGAAGTCCCACGTTTCCATGCCGGCGTCGGCGCCCCAGCGCTCATAGTCGAGCGGGTTTCCACGCTGGAAGATCATGCCGTTGATGGAGCTGGAGCCGCCCAGGACCTTGCCGCGGGCATGTGCCACCCGCCGGCCGCCCATGTGGGGCTCGGGATCGGATTCGTAGCGCCAGTCATAGAGCGGGTTGCCGCTGGGGAAGGTCAGTGCGGCGGGCATCTGGATGAAAAGGTCCCAGGGGTAGTCGCTCCGTCCGGCTTCGAGGACCAGGACGCTGCTCTGGCCTCCGTCGCTCAGGCGGTTGGCGAGCACGGAACCCGCGCTTCCGCCGCCGACGATGACGTAGTCGTAGTTGGTCTGTGTCATGAAAAATCTCCTTCTACCTGGTGCAGATCAGCGTTCACGAAGGTGTGAATCCTTGGTTTGGCCCAGGTCCTGTGACCGGCGGCCCATAACGCGATGAGGGGATTGACGGGTTGGTCAGAGGCTGCGGCGAGTGACGTTGTGCCTGGGCCGGAAACCGGAAGTCGCCGATGAAACGCCTTTATTTCCGCGGGACCCCGTTTGTGTGGTGTAGGTCATACACATGCAGAGTAGTCCAGCTTGAACAAGTGTTCAAGGTTAAAACTGAACCTATGTTCAAGAAATTTTGGGCAGGGGTTTTGGGCAGGGGGTGCCGAGGCACGAGCGCTCGTGTTTCAGCTAGGGCTTGTTTCCGCTAGCCCGCGAAGGCGATCTGCTCCGTGCGGGCGAGGCTCCGCCGGATGGAGGCGTCGTCTACGCCAAGGAGCGCCGTCAGCCACATGCCGTTCTGCACGACGACGATGTCGGCTGCCCGCTCCCTGCATTCATCGCTGGACAGCTCGGGTTTGGCATTCCCTATCAGCGCCGCCAGCCCATCGAGATACCGCTCAAACGCGGCCGCGTTGATCAGCCCAAAGTCTTCATCGGCTTGCGCGAGCGCCCAAAGATGGAGTCGCAGGGACAGATACTGAGTGGTCAGGAGTTCCGGGCCGGCAACGCGCCGGAGGGCCGTGCGGAGCTGTTCGTCGGGGGGCGACTCGGGGTCGGCCGCGACCAGCATGAGGTCGTGCTCGTCGATCCGGTGCAAGGCCGCACGGATCAGGCTGGATTTGTCTTCGTAGTAGTAATTCACTAGCCCCAGTGCGACGCCGGCTTCGCGGGCCACAGCCCGCATATTCACACCCGAGATGCCGTGGCGTGACAGCAGGCCCAGCGCCGCTTCAAGAATGCGCGCCTGCCTGTCAAGCTGTTCGCCGGAGTTCACGGTGCTTGTTTCCACTTGGCCAGAATATGGCGAAACCTGTCATGGTGCATCCGTCAGGGGCGCGCGGCGGCCTTGAATGTGACGCGGGCGTCCAGGCCCGGGGCGCCCGGCCTGGCGTCGAGGGAGGCCGCGGCACCGCTGGCTTCGGCGAGCTGCTGGACGATGGCCAGGCCCAGGCCGCTGCCCTCGGACGTCGACTGGCCGCGCCAAAAGCGGTTAAAGGCCTTCTGCCGGTCCTCCTCGGAAAGCCCGGGGCCGTCGTCGAGCACGTGAAGCTCATAGCCTCCCGACGAAGCGTCGGGGTGCACCACCAGGCGGATCTCGGAGTCTGGCGGCGCCACGGCCAGGGCGTTGTCGATGAGGTTGTCGATGATCTGTTCTGCCGCGCCGGGCATGGCCACCACCCTGGCTTCCGGCACCGCGTCCAGTACCGTCCGCACCCGGCTTTCCTCGGCCAGCGCTTCCCACTGCTCCACGCGGTTCCGCGCGATCTCGCTGAGGTCCACATCCTCGCGGTCCACATGGCGGCTGTCCGCCCGGCTCAGGAGGAGCAGGCCCTCAATAATGCGCTGCAGCCGGTAGGTCTCCTCCAGGGAGTCGGCCACCATGACGCGCGCGCCGTCCGGATTGTTGCCGACGGCGTCCACGGCGTTCTCCAGCCGCAGCCGCAGCCCCGTCAGCGGGGTGCGCAGCTGGTGGGACGCGTCGCTGGCGAACCCCCGCTGCTGCTGCAGCAGGTGCTGCAGGCGGTCCGCCATCTGGTTGAAGGACCGGGCCAGGGTGCGCAGCTCCGGCGGCCCCTGTTCCTCCTCGGTGCGGGTGTCGAGGTTGCCTTCCGCGAGCAGTTCGGTGGCCTTCTGCAGCCGCTTGATCCGCCGGGTCACGGCCCCGGCCATCAGGTAGGCCAGCAGTCCCGCGAGCAGCACGGTGATGCCCGCAACCGACCACATCACCCGCAGCTGGCCGGAGACGCGGTCGTCCACCACGGACGCCGGGTAGGTCAGGCGCACCGCACCGGTGATGTTCTCGCCGCTGAGGACGGGAACCGTGACGTAGACCAGGTCGAACCCCAAGGTGTCCGAGTGCCGCTGGCCCGAGGTGATCTGGCCGGCGAGCGCGGCGGAAATTTCGGGGCGCGAAAGGTAGGAGGCCCCGGTAGCAGATTGGTCGTCGTCGGACGTTGCAACGGCGGTACCGGAACGGTCCACCACCACTACGCGGGCCCCGCTGGCGTGGCCGTAGTCGCGGACGGCGGCGGCCACGGTGCCGGGTTTTGAACCGCCCGTTTCAAGCAGCTGCCGTGCCCGGCCGCTGAGCAGGAAGGCGTCGCGTTCAAGGGAGGTGGCCAGCCGGTCGCGTTCCACCCGGACCAGGTAGCTGCCCAGCGGTATGTCCTGCACCAGCACCACCAGAAGCGTGATGGCCATGAACACGGAAATCAGCCGCCACCTCATCCGGGCACGTCCAGCCTGAACCCTACGCCGCGCACCGCCTCGATCCAGCGGGGGTCACCGAGCTTCTTGCGGATGGCTGCCACGTGCGCGTCCAGGGTCTTGGTGGTTCCGTACCAGGTCCCGTCCCACACGGCGCGCAGAATGTCGCTGCGCTGGCACACGGCGCCGGGGTCCTCCGCGAGGTAGTAGAGGAGCTCGAACTCCTTGGCGGTGAGGTGGATTTCGGTCCCGGCGACCTGCACCCGCCGCGAGCGCTGGTCGATGCTCAGGGTGCCGATGACGCGTGTGCCATCAACGGGCGGGGTGGTCTCGGACTGCGGGTCGGCCGTACGCCTGGCCACCGCCCGGATCCGGGCGACGAGCTCGCGCATCCCGAACGGCTTGACCAGGTAGTCGTCCGCCCCCAGCTCCAGTGCCAGCACCCGGTCGATCTCCTCGTCGCGGGCACTGACAACGATGATCGGCGTCTTGGTCAGGGAACGAATGGACCGGCAGACGTCCGTGCCGTCCATGTCCGGCAGGCCCAGGTCAAGGAGCACGAAATCAGGGCTGGAGGAGCGGACCTCGGCGAGCGCCCCTGCCCCGTCGGCGACGTGCCGGGCCTGGAAGCCAGCCCTGGTCAGGCCCTCCAGCACGCCGGCGGCCACCGATTCGTCGTCTTCAACCACCAGGATCTGCATATCCGATTATCTTCCGGCCGGAGCGTTGCCGCGGCGGATAGCCACGGCCTGAACAGGCTACTTCTTCGAGCTTTGACAATTCTTGGCCCCTCAAGGGCCCCCAACCACCCCTATATCCAGAGACCCTTCCTCAGATCCTGCAGAAAAAACCCAATCCCTTCCTCACCCATTGCGGAAGGGATTGCCAAAAGCCTGCAAAAGCTGAGGGAGCGTCGGGGGCGGATTCCAGCGGTCGTTGCAACACGCGTCCTAAGCTGCTGATTCTTCCAGAATTTGCTCGAGGGCTTGTGCGGG
>NZ_JBQCMF010000034.1:0-8377 GCF_051965295.1 Arthrobacter sp. SAFR-023
CTTTGATCCATGCAAACTCATGGGTGACTCACTTTCTCGTTGTGCTCTTTGTGGTGGTAATCCCTGCGGGATGCCGGGCTGCGCCTGACGGATCTTCGGAGCTGCCGGCCCCACGGGCTTGCTGCTCCTGCCCTGAAGCCACGCGGTCGTCAGGCGTGTGGAGCTTACGGTCACGGCTGTAAATGCGGAATCGCACGGCTACCTCTTCACAGGTTGCAGCTCATCGCGTGATTCCACGGCCACCGGGTCAGAATGCTGGGCAGGCCCGGCCCTTTTCCTCCGATTTTTGAATATTCCCCGGATCCGCTGCCTAAGGCTGAGCCCTGCGCCGGACGTGAAGTAAACGGCGACGAGAATCAGAGCTCCCTTGATCAGGAGCTGGCCTTGGACAGGCATGCTGATCAGGTCAAGGATGTTGGAGATCGTTCCGATGAGCAATCCGCCGAAGACAGCCGCAAGCGGTGTGCTCGTCCCGCCGAAGAGGGAGGCGCCACCAACGACCGCCGCCGCAATGGAGTTCAATGCCAGGTCACTGCCTAACAGCGAGTTGCCCTCGTGCAATTGGGCGGCCAACATCAGACCGGCGAGGCCGGCCAGTAAACCTGACAGAAGGTAGGCCGTTATTATGTCCCTGTTGACGGGCAGCCCGGAGAGACGTGCTGCCTGGGGGTTACCGCCCAATGCGTACAATCTCCGGCCGAAAATGCTCCACCTCATGAGCGCGGCAGCGGCCAAAGCCACGACCACGAAGATGATCACCTCAGAGCGGAACGGTCCTACGGTGCCGGCGAAGATGGCGACGAAGCCCTTGTTATTAATGGGCACGAGAGTTCCATTTTGAACAAGGAACGCGATGCCTTGCACGACGCTGGTCATGCCCAGGGTTGCGATGAACGGCGTGATCCTTCCGTAGACGACGAGCAGCCCGTTGACGAGCCCTACGGCGGAACTGACGGCAATCGAGATGCCGATAACCGCCGCCACGGGGAGGCCATCACGGAGGAGTACGGCGGTCATCACCGTCGTCAGGGCTGTTGTTGCGCCCACGGACAGGTCGATCCCGGCTGTCACAATGACGAGAAACTGGCCGACGGCGACCACCGATAGGACCGCGATCGTGAGGACAATACTGCTGATGTTGCGGCTGGTCAGGAAGTAGGGGGAGATTGCGGATCCTGCAATCAGGATCGCGGCGACCGCCATCAGGAGAACGCCCCTGCTTTTCGCGACTCCAAGGAGGACCGTATAGACGGCTTCTGTAGTGCGCGGACCTTTCTCCGCTGTTTCTTCTGCTTTAATCATAAAATTGACTCCATTGTCATCACT
The DNA here is from genome assembly GCF_051965295.1 of Arthrobacter sp. SAFR-023. Lineage (NCBI taxonomy): Bacteria > Bacillati > Actinomycetota > Actinomycetes > Micrococcales > Micrococcaceae > Arthrobacter > Arthrobacter sp. SAFR-023. The sequence continues at coordinate 1,327 of NZ_JBQCMF010000034.1, forward strand.
GTTAAGGGCTTCAGGGCAGACGGACATCGCTCAAATGGCTGCTAGCGGAGCAACGACATCACCTTTTGGTTGAGGTCAGTATCGTAGTGGTCAAACTCAGCCACGACGGCTCCGCTTCCCATGACGTAGATTCTGTGGCACATGAGCGCCTCTTCAATTTCAGAACTGAAGACGATGACTGCCCCACCGGTGGCTAGGAACTCGTTGATTTCCTTATAGATGTCTTCCCGGGCAGCCACATCAATTCCACGGGTCGGCTCGCTCAGCAACAGGACCTTCGCTTCTGCCGTGAGCCACTTTCCCACGACGACTTTTTGCTGATTGCCGCCGCTCAAACGTCCTACCTGCTGGCCGCTGCCCTGGCACTTTACTTTCAGAGTCTTGATGGCCTCGTCAGCTATCCGTTTCTCCAGTTTCCGTTGTACCCAGCCGTGGGGTGCGATCCTCCGGAGATTGGCCATTGAGAAGTTCTCACTCAGGTCCATATTGAGGACCAGGCCCTGGGTTTTCCGATCATCGGGCACCCACCCGACGCCGGCAGCAATGAGCGCCCGGGGATGCACCGCACGCAACCGCTTTCCGTTGACGTAAATGTGGCCCGAGGAGAACTTACGGTCACCGAACAGGCAGGCGGCAAGTTCAGCCTGTCCGCTGCCCACCAGCCCGGTTACAGCGATGGATTCGCCCGGCCTGACCCTAAGCGTTATATCGTCGAGAAGCTCCGGGTCGGTAAGATTCCGGACCTCAAATGCGGGGCGAGCGTCCTCTGGGTAGCGCTCGGGCGCCGCTTGCGCAAAATTCCACTTCCTCGAGGGTTCGAGCGGAGACTCACGTACCGGCTCCTGTCCTTGCTGCAGGGCGCCGACGGGGTCCGTCCCGAGCATCTTCCGCACGGCCTCCTGACGGGGCAGGAAGGCAGTCCTCTCTGTCATCACCTGCTTGCCGTCGCGCAGAACCATGATGTGGTCGCAGATTTCGTACATCTCGTCGATCCGATGGGAAATGTAGATGATTCCTGTTCCCTCCTGCTTAAGTTTGCGGAGGAGTTCAAACAGTTTGGTCACATCGGGTGCGGGAAGGGTTGCTGTCGGTTCGTCCAGCAGCAGTATTTTGGCTTTCTGCCTCAGCGCCTTAGCGATGAGGACAACCTGCTTTTGCGCCGCGGTCAATTGGTTAGCCTGCGCCCGGACATCCAGATCAAAACCCAGGGCCTTAATGGCCTGTGAGGCTTCCTGGTAGAGGGCTCGACGATCCAGGACCGTCCCTTTTCGGGGCAGGTCTGAGAGGCAGAGGTTCTCGGCCACGCTCATCTGAGGGACGAGAATGATTTCCTGGTGAATGGTGGCTATGCCGGCGTTTTGGGCCTCGTGGGTGGAACGGAAATCCGCAGGGGCGCCGTCCAGAGAAATCATGCCATGTGAGGGCTTTTCAACCCCTGAAATGATCTTGATCAGCGTCGACTTACCTGCTCCGTTCTGTCCCAGGAGTCCGACTGCTTCTCCGGCGTGGACATCAAGATCGACGTTCGTCAGTACCTGAACGTCCGCATAATTTTTGGATATTCCCCGTAGGGTCAATGCAGGCGTGCGCAGTCCGGTTGATTCTTGCATGTTCCTCCTTTCCTCATTGAGCTGCCAGATTTCGGTCTGATGTCTGGTCAGTAGTCCGAATCGCTTTTGTAGTAGGAGGAGGCGTTTTCGTGTGTGATGAGGGTGGGTTTTACGAATATCTTGTTACCGGGGCATGCTGCGTTCTTGTCCTCACCTTTAAGGGCCTTGTCCAGCATCTGTGCAGCGATGATTCCCTGTTGGGCGGGGAGGTTCGCAACAGTAGCGATGACTGGGGAGTTCGGGTCCTCCTTCATCTGCTTGACCACCTTCATCTGCCCGTCATAGCTGGCAATCGCGACTTTGCCCTTGCCCCACATGTTCACTGATGTCAGGGCCTGCTGGACGCCCGGCAGCATGGAATCCGTGCCGACGAACATGCCCTGCAGATCGGGGTTTCCGGTGGCGACGGATCTGACCGGCGCAACGGCCGTATCGGCAGCCCATTTCCCGTAGACATTCTCAAGGTATTGGGCTGGGGGAGCGCCTGCGACGGAGTCGTAGCCAGCCTTGAAACCGGCCTCGCGGTTAGCAGAGTTGGTGTCCCCGGCGAAGCCGAGGACCAGAAGAATCTTGACTGGCTTGGTTGCTCCCTGTTTGGCCTTCAGCGTGCGGGCCATCTCCGCGCCGACCAGGCCTGCGTTGACCTTTTCGTCTTCCGTTACATAGCAGTAGCTGTCCGCCAGCAGTTCGGGCTTGACTCCCGCGTTGACCAGAACAAAGGGAATCTTTTCATCCTTTAGCCGGGAAAGATTGCTCGAGAGTGCCTGCGGATCGGTGGGATTGATGATCAGACCGGCAACGCCCTTGGTGATGAAGTTCGACAGTTGCGAATTCTGGGTGACCGGGTCGCCGCCGCCACTGACTACTTCCAGATCGTGTCCAAGTTTTTTGGCTTCGTCGGTCGCGCCCTTGGCGTTCACCTCGTACCATCCGTTGCCGAAGTTTCCTTGGGCGAAGCCGATCTTTGTCGACCCGGCCGCCCCGGCAGGCCCGGTACCGCCTCCTGCACAGGCGGTCGTCAGCAGGATCGGAATCGCGAGTAGGGCGATTTTTGTGCTCAGACGGTTAGCGGTTCTTGTTCGAACAGACATTTCTGACTCCTTTGTCATGTGTGTGGTCATGTGCTCCAAGCAGGGAATTGCTTGCAGCCCTGCAGCAGGGCCGCGTGGGGACAGCGGACCTGCTGCAGGGACTAAAGGTTCCGGGTCAGAACCCGGGTGCGTCCGCGTTGCTGGGAGTCTTGCGCTGCCCGACGATTTCAGGGAAGCGGCGCTTGATGTACTCTGCGGCGCGTACGGCGACGGCCTGGAGCGTGCTAGTGGGGTTGACTGCGGCGCCGGTCGTCAGGGAGCTGGCGTCGGTGATGAACAAATTGGGTACGTCCCAGGTCTGGTTCCACTTGTTCGTAACGGAATCTTCCGGCGTGTTGCCCATGCGGCAAGTACCCATGATGTGCCAGCCCGGGGGAGGGCCGTCCACTCCTCCGATTCCGGTACTGGCGCTGTCGATGACGGTGCCGGCCGCCTGAGCCGCTTCATGGGCGCGGGCGCGTCCCCATTCGATCAGTTTCCGGTCATTGTCGTGGAGGTCGTAGTGGACCTGAGGAACCGGGAGTCCGGATGAGTCGACGACGTCGTTGTCGAGTGTCACGCGGTTCGTGGCGACAGGAAGGTCTTCTCCCTGGACGTAAACGAGCGCGTGCCGGGCAAAGTGATTGTTGAAGAATTCCCTGTGGTTTTCACCCCATGGGGCCATGTTGCCTGTGTTGGTTCCCAATGCACTGTTGGCCGGTCCCAAAGCGGTTCCCACTTGCAGGGAAAAACCGTTGACGAAGCCGCGATCGGTATTCGTGTTGTAGAACTCCTGAGAATACGAAACGGCAGGTTCCGGCCCCTTGAAGCCGTCGAGGGGCTCGTCGAACCAGAAATCCTCGAAGGACCAGCTGTGGAACATCAGGTGCCGTCCGACCATGCCGTTGCTATTCGCGAGACCGTCGGGGTGGCCGGCTTGCGCCGACATAAGAAGCAGCCGGGGGGTGCCGATGGCGTTGGCAGCCATCACGACGATCTTTGCCTTCACCTCATGGCGTTCTCCGGTGACGCGGTCGATGTAGGTCGCCCCGGTTGCCTTGCCGTCCTTTACGTTGACCCGCTCGACGCGGGCGTTGGCGCGCAGGTCCACGCCGTTGCGGATGGCTTGGGGCCAGTAGGTGACATCGGTGGATGCGATGGACCCGCGAGGGCAGCCCCCGAGGCAGAATCCGCAGTCGTTACACGCAAGCCGCGTGTCTTTTTCCCTTGTCAGGATGGCGTTGTCGGCGGGCCACCAATGCCAACCCAGTTTGTCGAATCCGGCCCCCATCTTGTTGCCGATTTTCCCGCCCTTGCTGGCGGGCCCCCACCCTTCGGGCCGTGGAGGGTTGCCGGGGTCGCCGGTTCGGCGGGCGACCCCGATCTCGGCGTCGTTGATGGCGTAGAAGGGCTCCAAGTCCTCGTAGCTGATGGGCCAGTCAATGGTGCCTTCAACTCCGTGCTCGGTGCCTTTGCGGAAGTCAACGGGCTTGAAGCGCGGCCAGGCTCCGGCATAGTGCAGGGTCGACCCGCCAACACCGTTCATCATCATCGGTGCCGCGTTTCCTGTGGTCGGGTAGTCTTCCGGAAATTTCCGGACGTTTGAATGCCAGTCCCAGGAACGGACCCGTTCCAGCTCCCATGAGTCGTACATGTGCGGATGGTCCAAGGGGTGCAGCCAGTCGCCCTGCTCAAGGCAGATTACCTTGATGCCGTCATCACTTAGGCGCTTACTGACAGCAGCACCGCCTGCACCGGCGCCGATCACCAGCACATCGGTTTCATTGCTTCTCTTCATGCTCAAACCTGGCTTTCCTGGAGCTGCGTTGCTTTTGCCTTCAGTAGATCCGCCGGTACCTCCACCGGACGTACGTCTTCGGTTCGGGTGTAGGTGCCTCGGACGCGGCTAAGCAGCTGTTCATCCCAGTCATCCATCGTGTCCGAATAGCCAAACGGCTGCGGGGAGTTCCTCAGGTCCTTGCCCGCTTTCAGATTCGCGTTGATCGCCGTGATGACGGCGGGACGAGAGTAGTAGGCGTAGTACGTCAGATCGCGGATCCTCGCAAAAAAGAACTCCTCTGTCTTCTCCAGTGTCTGGAGCGTCTTCACCTGAGCCGCCGGTGAGGACTGGACGAATTCCTCACCGAGAGTGTCAAGGCGTGCCTGGAACTCCGATTCTCCAATGAAGGGAAACCACTTCGGTTCCTGGCCTTCGGGCGCGATATAGCGGCGGAAGAAGGAAATAACGTCGACCTCGCTTGGCGCCGGAAATCCTTCCCCGCCGGGTATGAGTCGGTCAGCCATAGCGTTAAGGACGGAAATCTGGGTTGGGGTGAGGGAGATCCCCGGAAGCCAGCCTCCAATAGGTGGTTTTTCCGCCCGGAAGCGTGAACGCGGATCGCGGTCAGCACTCGGCGGTCGGTTGGTGTTCAAGATGATATCCATGGGTGTTGCATCCTTTCTCGGGTAGAAATCGCCAAACGGCGGGCCGGTGGCCAGGCACTCACTTCAAGCGCGCGCACCAAGCACATCCAAGTTGCGCTGATTTGATCCAAAGCTTTCGCCAAACAACAGCTAGGTGGTCTTGAAAGGGCCCTTCTCTGGGGATGCCATCCTGGGGGAAGGAGAGAACATCGTTGTCTCCCCCTAAAAACAGGTGTCCGCATCACGTGGTCCGACTACCTTGTGACCGATGTCACCGGGTGATCAGGTGGTCTGACTATCTCATGAGTATTTTTTTCACGTCAAGGGCTTGGCCCAAACAATCTTTCGCCTCGAGTTCTGGGTGGGCCGACAGGCAGCCGACGTCAAATCGCTGAGGACGGTTAGCGACGGCATCCACCCGCGCGGACACGTCGCTGACTGGCATTCGGGGAAGGTCCGCAGGTGGCGCCCAAACCGAACTCATATGGAGATTGTTCGTGCGCAAACTATTTGATAGTTTGTTTCAGTTCCGCCCGGAAAGGTGCCCCAACCCGCCACGGGGGAACAAGATTGCGTCCGGCCCGCAGCGTCCTGGGTCGCCTCCTCCACTCCGCGTCCTTGAACTGACAAGTCGCGAAATACAGTGCCAGTGGACTGGCTGACTTCTCCAGTCCATTCAATCCGCGGAAGGACAAGCCGTTGGCAGAACGACGAAGATTCCCAGGGCTTCATGCGAGTGCTCCCGGTGACACCGCCTCCGCCTCCGATGGCGATGAAACCTCTCATGTAGCCGATGCATGGACCGCCGGGCCTGAAACTGCTCCGGCCGGTAGTCGCGTACGACTGCAAGGACGCGGCCGGCCACCGCTCGGGGGTGTGGTGGACGCGTGGATGCCGGACGGGTCCGCTTTCTGGATCTGGTTGGATGATGGGGCAGGGCGGCGTCTTGTCTATGAGGGCGACGGCGTCGAGGTAGTTGCATAGACCCTGCCCCGCGCTCAAACTCTTCGAGCACCGCGGCCCCCGCGGGTCGGCGTCACCCCGGGGCGCCCCGGCGTCCGAAGTCGGCGAACGTGCTTCACCGCCGTCACTGCCGCGCCAGTGCCCCATCGCGGTCGGTGCATTGTGTGTGGAGCCCGCAAATCTGTGACCACCTCGCCGTCACCCGGACGGGATCAGTCGACGCGAAAGCACACGGGCTCCGGTGGGCCGGATCCGACGAGGATTTGCTCAGGGCCCTGATTGAATCTGACGTTCTCGTGATCAGTACCCCTCTGACGCCGGAGACCGCTGGGATCATCGGGGCAGCCCAGCTGGACGCATTGGGACCCGAAGGCCTTTTGGTCAATGTGGCGCGCGGTCCCGTTGTGCAGGAAGAAGCGCTTTATTCCGCGTTGAAACATCACGGCATTGCCGGAGCGGCCGTTGATGTCTGGTATGGGTATCCCGAACCCGGTGGCATCGGAAAATCAAGCACCCTGCCCTTCGAATCCTTGGACAACGTCTTCATCACGCCGCACTCTTCGGCGATCACCGAAGAGACCTTCAGAGGACGATCCCAGAAAATCATTGAGGTAGCGGGATTACCTTCAGGCGTGATTGGATCGCCGGTGACCTGCAGCGCCCGCCCTGCCCCGTCCGCCGAAACCTCGTCGGCCGGTAACCCAATCCTTCTGGACCTGCAGCAGCTCGTCCTTTAGGACGAGCAAGCAGCTTTACCCTGGGGCAAGGCAGGACTGATGTCTTTGGGACGGACACGGATGGGCGGTCCCGGACCTGTTGTGGTCCGGGACCGCCCACGGTCGCCGTGCTGGCGGGATTCGTGCCTTGTTCAGCCGCCGGTTCTAACGTTGTCCAAACCGGCGTGTTCGTGTGTGGCGTGTTCGGTTTCGGTCGGGCGGCCTTCGAGGTAGGCGATGATCGCGCGCGTGAAGTCGGGAAGATCGA
>NZ_JBQCMF010000035.1:0-7798 GCF_051965295.1 Arthrobacter sp. SAFR-023
GCATTACCAATCCCCCGGCTCGAACCAGTCACCAAGGCAACCCGCCCGGTCAAATCAAAAAGTGAAGTCATGAAGAGGTCCCTTCTGCGGCGCTCACGGCACCCGTCCTGCTGAGGTTTGAAATGGTTTGCCGCACCACGGCCAGGTCCTGGTCCCCCAGGCCCTGCCGTTTGAGTTCGGCGTAAAGTTCGACGCCGGCCCGTGCCATTGGGGCGGCCGACCCGGCGGTGTCGGCTGACTCCACGACAAAGCACAGGTCCTTGTGCATGAACTTTGCCGGGCCGGTGGGGGTGTAGTCCTTCCGGGCCATCCGCGGGCCCACCTGGTCCAGGACGCGGCTGCCGGCGAGGCCGCCGGACAGGACCTCATAGAGGGCCGCGACATCGACGCCCGACCGTTCGGCGAGCTCAGCCGCTTCGGCGAGTGCCGCCGTCGTCGTTCCGACCACCAGCTGGTTGCACGCCTTAGCCAGCGATCCGGCGCCGAGCGGACCCAGGAGCCGCACGGTGGTGCCCATGGCCTCGAAAAGCGGAAGCAGCCGCCGGAAGTCGGCCTCGTGGTCCGCGCCGGCCATAATGGCCAGCGTGCCATCGATCGCACCGTTCGTGCCGCCGCTGACCGGCGAGTCCACCACTATGGCATGGCCTGAACTGGCCTCCCGGACCCTCTGCCCGAAAGCTTTGACCGCAGTAGGGGAAACGCTGCTCATGACCACCACGGCTGTGCCGGCGGCCGGCGGTGCTGACTTCCAGCTCTCGAGGAGTCCCGATGCCGCCTCCTCAATGTAGGCGAGGTCCGGCAGCATGAAGACGATCACCGGCTCGTCCCTGAGCTGGACCACGCTGTCTGCACCGGATCCGCCGAGCTGGCAGAAATAATCCAGAGCGCCAGGCGACCGGTTCCACGCCGTAACCGCCCAGCCCTTCCGTACGAGGTTCGCGGCCATCGGCGCCCCCATCAGGCCCAGGCCAACGAAGCCTGCCCTCTGTATATTCATGTGCAGCGAGTCCTCACGTCGTTGTGGTCAATCTTCCCAAATCTGTTCAGTATTCTAGCCTCTATTCAGTATGATGAACAGCATGACGACTGAAACCACCGTCGCGATCGCCGTCCCGCTCGAAGCCGAGTTCGTGGAACGCATTCGCGCCGTAGATCCCTCCGTAACCGTTCTCTACGAACCCGATCTGCTGCCGCCCGAACGGTTCCCGGCAGACCATGCCGGCGACCCCGGCTTCAAGCGCACGCCTGAGCAGGAGGAGCGCTATTGGGAGATGCTGGGCAAGGCCGACGTGCTGTACGGCTTCCCGAACGAAAGTCCCGCCGGCCTGGCGCGGATCGCCAGGGAAAACCCGCGCCTGCAGTGGATCCACGCCATGGCGGCAGGTGCCGGCGGAGCGGTCAAAGCCTCCGGCCTCGACGCCGAAACCCTGAACAAGTTCAAAGTGACCACATCCGCAGGCGTGCACGCCCTCCCCCTCGCCGAATTTGCGGCCCTGGGCATCCTCAATGGCTTCAAGCGGACCGCGGAGCTCGCCCAGGACCAGGCCGCCAAGGTGTGGCCGGAACTGCGGATACCCACCAAGCTGGTCAACGGTTCCTCGCTGGTGGTCACGGGGCTCGGCGAGATCGGGCTGGAAACCGCCCGCATCGCCCGTGCACTCGGCATGAAGGTCAGCGGCACCAAGCGCTCCGTGGAGCCGATCGAGGGCATCGAGGAGGTGGCGGACAACAACGGACTGGCCGGGCTGCTCGCCTCTGCCGACGCTGTGGTGAACACCCTCCCGGGCACGCCGTACACGGAAAGGCTTTTCAACCGCGAGGTCTTCGCGGCCATGAAGCCCGGCACGGTATTCGTGAATGTTGGCCGCGGAACGGTGGTGGACGAGGACGCGCTGCTCGAGGCGCTGGAGAACGGACAGGTGGCCTACGCGTGCCTGGACGTGTTCGCCGTCGAGCCGCTGCCGCAGGACAGCCCCCTGTGGAACCACCCGCGCGTCATGGTCTCGCCCCACACCTCGGCACTGAGCGCAGCCGAGAACCGCCTGATCGCCGAGCGCTTCTGCAGCAACCTCAGGACATTCCTCGACGGCGGCGAACTTCCCCACCTCGTGGATACGGTCCACTTCTACTAAAGCGTCCTTCCACTAAAGCGCCCCTGCAGCGGGAGACACCGGAGAGCCGGGCAGCCAAAGGTTGCCCGGCTCTCCTGTTGCCCCCAACACCGAAGCGCGAACGTACACCCGTGGCCCCAACCCGTTGCCGGGAGGGACCGCAAGTGTACGTTCGCGCTGTGTGGCTTCTAGCGGGCGTCCTCGATGGCCACAAGGTCGCGGCCCTTGGTTTCCGGCGTGAAGAAGGTGCTCACGAAGGAGATCAGGGCAAGCACCAGCGAGTAGATGGCCAGCACCAGCCAGGAGTATCCAGTGGCCGCGAGCAGCGCCGCTCCCACCAGCGGAACCAGCCCGCCGGCCAGCACCGCGGAGAGTTCGCGCGCCATGGCGACACCCGTGAACCGGTACTGCGATCCAAACAGTTCAGGCAGCAGGGGGCACTGCGGTCCCAGCATGGACTGCACGCCGAGAGCGATGCCAACCACCATGACAACCCACACAAGGGTGACGTTGCCGAGGGTCACGAGGTAGAACGCCGGGAAGGCGATGACAGCCTGGAACAGGGCGCCGTAGCGGTAGACCGGGACGCGGCCGAAGCGGTCGGACAGCGCACCGAAGGTGACCACCATGACGGCGGCAAAACCGGCGGCGATCAGGAGCCCCACCGGACCGATGAACTTGTCGCCGGGAAAAACGCCCGCCGGGGCTGCCAGAAACGCCACCAGCAGCGCAGAGTAGATGGAGGAATTGCCGTTCTCGCCCATGCGGAGGCCGATGCCCACCAGCACGTTCTTCTTGGAGTGCTTCCAGAGCTGGCCCACCGGGTTCTTGACCACGTTCTTGTGCTTCTCAAGCTCCTGGAACACGGGAGTTTCCTTGAGCCGCAGGCGGATGAAGACCGCGACGGCGATAAGGATCACGCTGGCCAGGAAGGGCACACGCCAGAGCCATCCTTCGAGGACTGCCTTGTCAGCGGTCGCGATGAGGGCGAAGGTGCCGGCACCCAGGAGGGTGCCCAGCTGGATCCCCACGAACGGCAGTGAGGCAAAGAAACCACGACGGCGGCGCGGAGCCACTTCGGAGATCAGCGTCGTTGCGCCGGCCTGCTCTGCACCGGCACCGAGGCCCTGGACGATGCGGAGGATGACCAGGAGTACGGCACCCAGCATTCCGGCCTGCTCGAACGTCGGCAGCAGGCCGATCGCAAAGCTGGCGGTACCCATCAGGCCGATGGTCAGGATCAGCACCATTTTCCGGCCGAACCGGTCTCCGATGTAGCCGAAGACGATGCCGCCGAAGGGCCGGGCAGCGAAGCCCACGCCATACGTGGCGAACGATGCGATCAGTGCACCCTCGTCGCCGAGCGGCTTGAAGAACAGCGGCCCGAAGATGAGTGCCGAAGCCAGGCCGTAGATGTAGAAGTCGTAGTACTCCAGAGCGGAGCCTACGGAGCTGGCAAGTGTTGCCCTTCGCAGCTGTTCCGGTTCGACGACGGCGCCGTCCGCATCAGCCAGCGGTGAATCAGTACGAGTTGTCACTAGCACTCCCTCAGAGACACCAGGCCCCCGTTGGCCTGGTGAGTAGTGACACCACCATTGCATCGGTCACTATGCTGAACAGCGTACAACATGATGAACGACTCGCCAATAGTGTCTGGGTTTTCGCTTAGCCCATGGGGTTGCCGAGGGATCTGGCCAGCTCATTGAGCTCCTTGACCATCTGCGCACCCTGTTCCTGCGAGTAGGTCGCCTTCAGTGCGGTGACGGACAGGCCAAGACTGGGGCCGTGCGCTCCTCGTGTGGGCACGGTTACGGCGAGGCACACCACACCTGTAGTGGATTCCTCGTCTTCAAACGCGTAGCCCTGCTCCCGGATCTGCTCCAGCTGGGCCTTCAGTTCCGCACCCGTGCGCAGTGACTTGGGCGTCAGCACGGGAAGCTCCGTATCGTCAGCGAACATCGCATCGATGTCGTGGTCATGAAGCCTGGCGATCAGGGCCTTACCCACGGCGCAGAGGGACACCGGCATCTTGTCGCCGATATTGGATGTCAGGCGGACGGCCGGATGGCCCTCGTACCGTGCCAGGTAGATCACGTTGGAGCCGTCAAGCATGGCGATGCGCACTGTTTCACCTGACAGCGTGGGCGCCTGCTCGCAGAAACGGTAAAACTCCTGGACTTCATCGAGGCGGCTCAAGTAGGCGGCACCCAACTCAACGAGCTTGCGTCCCAGCGTATACTCGGCTCCCTGCCTGCTGATGAGCCTGGCCTCCTCGAGGGCCAGCAGGAGGTTGGACGTGGAAGACTTGGGGATTCCGAGGTCCCGGGCGAGGTCACTGAGGGTAAGCCGGCCAGTGGCGGACGCCGCGAGCGACTCCAGAACGGCGGCTGCCCGCGTGACGGCCGGCGCCGGGGATGCGCTGCCCAGTCCGTCAGTGGCTTTGGGGGTGCGGGAATCGGCCATGATTCTCCTTATCGGTACGCGCTCAGACAGCGGGGGTCGGCAGACTGCACCGCGCGCGATCACCGGCGACGATGCCAAAACGTCCAGTCAACTGAACACATACCATCATACTGGCTGGACGGCTGCCGCTGTAGGCCCCGCCTGGTCACCCGCAAAAGGACCACTGGAAGTAACCTTCCTAATGGTTTCGTGTTTCCGGATGTTCACGGTATATTCAATTTCAAGCCTTCCACCGCGGCATCCCCCAATAGTCGCGGTGGAAGGCTTATCCAATTCTCGGGCCTCTTCGGATCTCAGGCCTGTCAGGTTCTTAAGCCTTCCCCGATCTCTGCGCCCGCTGCTCAGGCCGCATTCGCAACAGCGTGTTCCGCGGCGGCATGGTCCGCTACCGCGCTCCGTAGCCTCCACCCGCCGCCGAGCCCGTCGCGGATGATCTCCATGGTGGTCAGCGCCGAACCCGCGTTTCGCCCCAGCCGAGTCTGCAGCCGCCACACTTCGACGTCAACGCGGCTACGTCCCAGCGGCATCCGGCGCTCCGCCTCCCACCAACTGACGCGTTCAAACCATCGCAGCGGTTCCGCGCCCACCGTCCATTCCTGGCCGCCGCGGATGACAGCGCCCGGCTGCCCGTCGGCAGCGGTCCTCACAAGTACATGTTCCATGCCCGCAGGTTATGGCCGGGCAGAGACATTAAAGACAAAACCGACACAAAACCCCGCCTGACCAAGATCGAAGACTTGGTCAAACGGGGTTTTCGTGGTGGGTCCTACCGGGATCGAACCGATGACATCCACGGTGTAAACGTGGCGCTCTACCAGCTGAGCTAAAGACCCAAAGAGAGGTTTTTCGCACCGAAGCGCTCCAACCAACGAACATAGACTCTACCCGAACAGTGCCCGCAAACGCTAATCGGGTCTTGGGGCAGCGAGGGCGGGCAATTCATCTGCCAGCCAGGCAAGGGACTCGCTTACTCCGGCTTCCAGCTTGACCGTGGCGAGGTCGTCCCCGCGCGTCTGGCCGCGGTTGATGATGACAACGGGTTTACCTTGTTTGGCGGCGTGACGGACAAACCGCAGCCCGCTCATGACGCTGAGTGAGGAACCGGCAACAAGCAGGGCCTGGGCTTCATCCACCATTGCGTATGCGCGCTCCACGCGCTCCTTGGGGACGTTCTCGCCAAAGTACACAAAGTCCGGCTTCAGGACGCCGCCGCACGCAGGACAGCGGGCAACCACAAAGCTCCGGATCAGTCGCAGGTCCTCCACTGTGGCGTCGGCATCGGGAGCCATCTCGACAAGTCCGGATTCCATGGCATGGCCAAGGAAGTCCGGATTCAGCTCCTCCAGAACCTTGGCGAGCAGCTGCCGTGAATACGTGCGGCGGCATTCCAGACAGATCACCTGGTCGAAGCGTCCGTGAAGGTCCACCACGTTGACGCTGCCTGCGTCCTCGTGGAGGCGGTCCACGTTCTGGGTAATGAGTCCGGTCAGGAGCCCACGCTGCTCCAGGACTGCGACGGCGGCGTGGCCGGCGTTGGGGCTGGCTCGCCTCAGGTGGGACCAGCCGATGTGGTTGCGCGCCCAATAGCGCTGCCGGTTGGCCGCCTCAGCCACAAACTCCTGGTAAGTCATGGGTGAGCGCGGGGCCGAATCCGGTCCGCGGTAGTCCGGTATGCCGGAGTCGGTACTGAGCCCGGCCCCCGTCAGAAGTGCCAGGGGCAGCCCGGCCAGTACGTCGCGGATCCCGCCCAACGCTTCGAGGTCGCCGGCCGACGACGCGGCGGGTGGAGCCGCAGGCAGACTGGCGAAGCCTGTCAGGCCGATGCCGGTCCGCCGCTGGTCCATGGGCTGGCCCTGACGCCTAGCCCTGGGCCAGCTCTGCCAGGACCCGGCGGTATTCGGTGAGGTCACGGGCCTGGCCGCGCGGATTCACAACGACGTACCGGACCGTCCCGCCGGCGTCGATGATGAACGTTCCGCGCCTTGCCATTCCGCTTTCCTCATCGAACACGCCGTACTTTTCGGCAACGGCGCCGTGCGGCCAGAAGTCTGCCAGCAGGCTGAATTCGTAGCCTTCCTGCTCGGCGTACGCCCGGAGGGCAAACTTGCTGTCCACCGAGACCGCCAGCACCTCGGCGTCGGCATGTTCGAAGACTGCGAGGTTGTCCCTGATTTCGCACAGCTCGCCGGTGCAGATGCCCGAGAACGCGAAGGGGTAGAAAATAACCACCACGTTGCGTCCGCGGAAATCGGCGAGCCGGACGGGCTCACCAAATTGGTTAACCAGGGTGAAGTCCGGCGCCTGCTGCCCTACTTCGGGCACTCCGGCGAGGTCCACCGTTGCGACGGCGGCCTGTCCGGTCACTTGTTCTTCCTGGTCACCAGTCGCGTGGCGCTCCAGTCCTTGGAAACGCCCGCGGACGTGGTGCAGTGCAGCCCTGCGGTAGGTGCCGCGTCCTGGATGTCCGACGGCGAAACATATCCGGCACGTCCGGACTTCGGCGTGAGAACCCACACCACGCCACCCTCGGTGAGCGTCGTGAGCGAGTCGACCAGCGTGTCCACGAGGTCCCCGTCGCCGTCCCGCCACCAGAAGATCACGGCGTCCACGACGTCGTGATCATCCTCATCCAGAAGCTCCGACCCGGTCAGATCCTCTATGTCATCACGCAAGTCGAGGTCGACGTCGTCGTCGTAACCGAACTCCTGAATCAGATCCCCGTCCTTGAAACCCAATTTTTCCGCCACATTTACCGAAGTGGCGGCGTCGGCCTCGCTCACGTGTTCCTCCTGTGCATGGTGATTTCGATTACTCCAAGCCAACACCCTTTGGGCGTGTGCTTCAAGCTACGGGCGCCGCGGTGCGGCTTATTGTGCGTCACACAACAAGTATGACGGTCAAATAGGCCGGAGGGTTCAGGGGCGGCTACGCATCCGCAAGCCGTCGGAGCTACAGTGACTGTTGACAACTATGCCTAGCGGGGCAACCGCCCCGGACAAATAGGCAGTCATACACACGAGATAAAACCCTGCCCGGCGCACATGACCGGGCTGTTGTAACCGATACGACGCACACGACGCGTTCACGCCGGGCAGCTACCCTGCCGGACCTGAGTGCGCCGCTGAATGCGCGCAAAGAGAGGTTGGACGTGGCTGCAGGAGAAGATACCTCCCATATCCTCAGCGGGTTGACTAACCAGCTGCCTGATCGTGATCCGGAAGAGA
>NZ_JBQCMF010000036.1:0-7266 GCF_051965295.1 Arthrobacter sp. SAFR-023
GCTCGTCCTAAAGGACGAGCTGCTGCAGGTCCAGAAGGATTGGGTTACCGGCCGACGAGGTTTCGGCGGACGGGGCAAGGCGGGCGCTGCAGGTCACCGGCCATGCAATCACGCCTGCAGGTAATCCCTCTATTCAGTTTCAGCAACCACGCGGCGATTTAACCCGGTGAGCGCCAACGGTAGTGCTCAGGGAACCGCGGCGGGAAGGAAGCTCCTTCACCGGTGTCCGGACCCGCCTGGTTCGCGGCATCTTCAAGATTTCATGATGCCGGTTCCGCAGCGGAACGGGGCGGGCCCGTCATCACGACATTCCGCACTGGCTGGCCGGCGGCGAGCCGGTTGATATTCTCAATGATTTCCTTGGATCGGCCTCTGAAGGTCTCTTCGGTGACCGCCGAAGAGTGCGGCGTCATGATGACATGGTCCAAGGATTCGAAGGGCAGGGTGCTTGATTTTCCAATGCCACCGGGTTCGGGATACCGATACCAGACATCAATGGCCGCTCCGGCAATGCCGTGATGTTTCAACGCGGAATAAAGCGCTTCCTCCTGCACAACGGGACCGCGCGCCACATTGACCAAAAGGCCTTCGGGTCCCAATGCGTCCAGCTGGGCTGCCCCGATGATCCCAGCGGTCTCCGGCGTCAGAGGGGTACTGATCACGAGAACGTCAGATTCAATCAGGGCCCTGAGCAAATCCTCGTCGGATCCGGCCCACCGGAGCCCGTGTGCTTTCGCGTCGACTGATCCCGTCCGGGTGACGGCGAGGCCTTCGGCGCCGAAGGACTGCAGGAGCTTCCATGAGGCGGCCCCGATGTGACCGAAGCCGAGGAATGTCACAACCGCACCCCGGAGCGTTTTGGGCTGACGCAGGCCTCGGCAATAGACGCTCGAGTGCCACTTGCCTTTCCGCAAGGCTGCGTCCTGGCGCATGAGGTCGCGCCGGAGTGCGACGAGGACAGTGGCCACGTATTCGGCGATCGATCCGTCATGGTGGAAGGTGTTCGCGCACACAGCTCCGGTGTTGAGGGCCTCCGGCTCGATGCCGTCGAAGCCGGCGCCGGCGGTATGAATCAGCTGGAGTCTGTTGGCCCCTGCTCCCATTGCCTTGGTCAGGCGCGGTCCGACGAAGACATCGGCGTCCCTGAGCGCGGACAGTACGCCGGAATCATCCCAGGATCTGTGCCAAGAGATGACCGTTCCCGGAGCAACCCCCAGTTCAAAGGCGGGGCGGTGGACGATGAGGCTAGGGTCGGCGATGACGATTTTCATGGTGTCGTTTCCTAGGGCTCTTTACTGGACGTGCCCTTCGCCGGGTGGCTCTGCGGCAACCGGCACTGGCTCCCGGTGTGGTGCGGGCCTAGCTAGGGCGTGTCTCCTAAAGTCTGGGTCAGTTGTTCGGGATGCTGGATGAGTGTCTCGTACTTCTGTTCTGACTGATGGTCAGTGGGCCCGCATTCAGCCGTTGCTGCCGACTTCAGCTGGCCGCCGCGGTCCCCCGTTCCTTCCGGGACGACCGGCGCGTGGTGGAAGGCATCATCTACCGGTACCGATGCGGGATCGCTTGGCGTGACGTGCCGGCCGAGTTCGGTCCGTGGCAGACCATCTGGAAGCGGCACCGCCGCTACAGCGGCGACGGCACCGGGGACAAAATCCTGGCCAAGCTGCTCACGGAAGCTGACGCCCGGCATGAAGTGGATTGGTCGATTTCAGTGGACTTGACGGTGAACCGCGCCCACCAGCACGGCACTAACCTTCCCCGCGCCACAGGGGCCCGGTCGAATTACATGAATCTGTTTGAAGAACCAGACGATCATGCGACTGGCCGTTCGCGCGGCGGGTTGAGTACCAAGATTCACGCCCTGGTCGACGGTAAAGGCAGGCCATTAGTGCTGCTGATCGCCCCCGGGCAGGGCGGAGACGCGCCGATGTTCACCCACCTGATGGACCAATTGAAGATCAACCGCACTGGTCCGGGCAGGCCAAGAACCCGCCCGGACCGTGTCCGCGGTGACAAGGCCTACTCATCCCGGGCAATCCGGGCGCACCTCCGCGACCGCGGCATCACGGCTGTAATCCCGCAACCATCCGACCAGATCGGTCATCGAAAACGACGCGGCTCCACCGGCGGCAGACCTCCGGCCTTCGACAAAGAGGACTACAAAGGCCGAAACGTCGTTGAACGGAGTTTCAACACCTTCAAGCAGTGGCGGGCATTGGCAACCCGCTACGACAAACTCGCACTCACCTACCGCGTAGGAGCCGTTCTCCGGGCAATTAGCATCTGGCGGACAGCTTTAGGAGACACGATCTAGCCGTGGAAAGAGTACGGGGATTTTCCCGTGACGCCCGGCTCCAGGACGAAGATTGAACCTGCATGGGGCTGGTCCTGTAGCTGCCGGGGCGTCAGGCCGTTGCGGGCTGAGGTGATGAATAACTGATTGAGAGCGGGGCCGCCGAAGGCGACACTGGTCGGCCTGCTAACAGGCAAGCCGAGTGTTTCCAGCAACACGCCTTCGGGGCTGAAGCGCTGGACACAACCCCCGTCCCACATGGCCACCCAAATGGTTCCCTCGGCGTCGACCGCCATTCCGTCCGGCGTGGCGACAGGATGGGGCAGATCCACCAGAACGCGGCCGTTGCTGATCTGGCCGGATTCGATATCAAAATCGTAGGCATCCAGCCTTCTGGTCGACGAATCGGTGAAGTAGAAGGTTTGGCCGTCGGGGGACCAGTCCAAGCCGTTTGAAATAGAAACGTTCGGGCGTACCGGTGTCACGTGGAGTGTGCTACTGATCCGGTAGAGGCTCCCGGCCGATGGTGAAAGGTCCGTGGCCATGGTCCCGGCCCAGAGACGCCCTGCAGGATCACACGCGCCATCATTCATCCGATTACCGGTAATGTCGGACTCTATGGGGACGGCGAGCTCGAAGGCGTTCCCATCGGGGTGGATGAAACCGATCCCGTCGCGTACTGCGCAAACCAGTCCCCCTGACTGGCGCCGGGCGACCATGCCAACCGGTTGGCCAACGTCGATGCTGCGGTCCAGGCCTGATGCGGGATCGAGCAGGTGAATCCTGCCGGCAAAGATGTCAACCCACAGCAGTTCTTGCCGCTGCTCGTCCCACCACGGCCCCTCGGCAAGATCCGCTCCGGCATCGATGGCAATGTCGACGTGCCTGCTTTTCATGATGAGGAATCTCCAAACGGCGGTTTTAGTCCGGTGCGGTCAAGAGGTCCTGGTGTCGCGCATCTTCCGGACGCGCGACACCAGCGTCACCACTTGTGTCGTTCACGCAGCCGAGGCGAACCGTGCGTCGGTCAGCGTGTATTTTTCCAAGGCGCCATCTGCGAAGTCGATGCCCAGCCCGGGAACCTCACGTGCTTCAACGTATCCCCCGGTTGCTGTGAGGGGCTGTTCCAGCAGCCCGTCCCAACCGGGGCCCCCGTAGGCGTCGAATTCGATCATTGGCGCATTTTCGCAGCTCAGAATCATATGAAGCCCTGCGGCCAGAGCCACCCCGGTTCCGGAGCTGCAGGCAATGTGGGGGACGCACCACAAGTTCCAGGAGCTGGCCATATCGGCCACCCGCTTGCATTCGGAAATTCCGCCAACGCTGGTGCAGTCCGGCTGAAGGACATCAAAGGTCCGCTTGCGCAGAAGGTCGAGGTACTCGTAGCGGGTAAGCAGTGATTCGCCGCCGGCGAGTTTGAGCGACACGCGGTCAGAGAGCCACGAATGATCGTCGATGTACTGGGTGAGGCTGCGGGAAAGAATGGGTTCTTCCAGCCACAACACGCCCAATTGCTCGAGTTCGGTGGCAAGGGTGAGCGCCTCCCGGCGGTCAAAGGCCATGTTCGCATCGACCATAATGTCAACGTCGGGCCCGACCGCCTCGCGGACCCGGGCGACCATGTCCACGCCCTTGCTCAGACTCGGACCATTACGCAGCTTCATGGCGAAGAAACCCTGCTCAACGGCGGCTATAGACTCTTCAACTATTTGCTCGGTCGGCTTTAGGGACGGCGCGTAGTACGCTTTCACCTTCGACTTCGAGGCTCCCAGGAGGCGGTAGACAGGCTGGTTGCTTGCCTTGCCGAGAAGATCCCACAGGGCGATGTCGATGCCACTCAGCGCGTAGGTCTCGATCCCCCGGCGGCCCCACATGTGTGTGGCATTGAGCATGTCCTGCCAGATGGACGCAACGTCCAGTGGATCCCGCCCAATGAGCATGGGACCCAGCTGGTGGTTGATGATGGGACCCACGGTGGGGAAGTATTCGGCCGAGAATCCGGCTTCACCGATCCCTTCGATGCCTTCGTCGGTTTTTACCCGAACGATGATGCCGCCTTTGACGTTCACTTCCATCGCGCCCCAGCGAAGCGGCTCATCCAGCGGCACCCCGACGGGGAAAGCCTTTACCTCTGTTATTTTCATGCTCTTAGGTCCTTTCGCGGGTGTCGCGACTTCTGCCGACGGCGGCCCGGCACTTCGGGAAATACCGGACCGCCTTCCGTGTTTTAGGGTTAGTGATCGCGGGGAACCGACTGCTGCAGGTGCGGGATCAGGTCGTACCAGTCGTAGTCGCCGTCATAGAAGTACTCCGTGGTGTCGTAAGTCCCGTCCATGGTGTCCTTGAGCGATTTCGGACCAGGGAATCCGATGGTTTTCCACCCCATCTGATCCTTGTTGCCGCCGTACACCGGGTCGCCGTAAAAGCCTTGGCGGGTGTGCAGGCACAGTGTGTCAAAGAACGGAAGGTTCTCATCGAACGATCCCTGGAGGAACGTCGTGACGGGTTCCTTGGTGCCTAGGGTGACCTTGATCGGCTTTGGAGCCCCTGAAAGGGCAATCAGCACCTGGTCCTGCTGTTCCTCGTCCAGGTCGACGAAGTTCTTTCCGTCCACGTTCCGCGCAATGCCATCCAAAGTCTTGACGCCTTCACGGTAAAGCTCCTGCATCTTGAACTGCCGGCCACGCCACGCGTCGGCATGCTTTCCTGACAGCTTCAGGAACCCCGAGCCGTCCGCTGCCGCGAAAATATAGCCGATCCCCGACACGTACCGGTCGATGAAGACGACCACCCGGGCTTCCTTGGCGCCCGGGTCCTGGTCAGTGGGCATGATGCGTGCGGTTGCAGCCTCGACCGTGTTCCATTCGTGTTCGGTGAAGAAGTGCCGCTCCGTCGAATTCGGGTCCACGGGTTCGCCGACGATTTCCCATTCTGATTTCAGTGTCATTTCAGCGTGTCCTTTCCGTCAGGCCGGCTGGGCGAGCCGTTCGACCCGGCCCTTGGCGTAGGTGGTGGCAATATAGTCCGAGCAGCGCCAGGCATTGGCCATCATGGTCAACGTGGGGTTCACGCCGGTAGCGGTCGGGAAGCCGGAGCCGTCAACAACAAACAGGTTGTCGACGTCGTGGGACTGGCCCCATTCATTGAGCACACTCTTGGACGGGTCTACGCCCATGCGGGCCGTGCCATGCTGGTGGCAGGTGTTGCCGGTCATCTTGTCCAGGTAGACCGGGACCGTCTTACGGGCACCGGCAGCCTCGAGGATTTCGGCGTTTTTGTCCACCTGCCATTTGCCCATGGCGATGTCGTTGGCATGTGGCCGGTGGGTAATCCGGGCAACGGGCAGCCCCCATGCGTCCTTAACTGTAGGGTCAAGGTCGACCCGGTTTGATTCCACGGGCATGTCATGAAGGATCAGGCCGATCTTCATGGCGTAGTTGAAATAATTTCGGTCCGCGTCCTTGAGGGCGTCACCCCACGTGGGGCGGCCCGGGAAGACCCAGTTAACCGGATGGCAGGTTTGCGAGGCTGAAATGATGCACCCGCCGATGTGTCCCCGGTTTTCATCAGTTTCGTAGAATTCAAGGGATCCGCCGGAGATGTAGTTTCCGGCAAAGCCGTTCAACGGCTCGTCGATCTCGTTGTCGAACAGCCCGACGGCGAACAGGTATTCGTGGAATGTCGCATTCTTTCCCACCAGCCCGGAGCTGTTCCCCAGCCCATCCGGGAACTGCGAAGAGCGGGAGAGCAACATCAGGCGAGCAGATTCGATCGCACCCAGGGCCAGGATGACGACCTTGGCGTCCTGCTCGACCTCATTTCCGTCCGGGTCCACATAGAGGACGCCGGTGGCCTTGCCGTCTTTGCCGATCTTGACTTCGCGGACGAAGCTTTCTGCGCGGACCTCAAAGTTTCCCGTGGCCAGCGCGTCCGGGATGAAGGTGGTCAGGACGTTGGACCGGGCGCCGGAGGGATCACCGTACTGGTTCCAGAAACTCGTTTTGTTGAACGGGTCACGTCCGTTGTGGTTGTTGGTGACCATCGCATGGGGGATCGGAAATGCGTTGATACCCATCTTGTTGCACGCGTCATAGAAGCGTTTTCCGTAACGGGTCGGACGCAGGGGCGGGCTCGGGTATCCCTTAGAACGGTAAGGCTCGTACTTATCGGCACCGGCGATGCCTGAGACCCCGAACGCCCATTCGACTTTCGTCAGGTAGGGCTCCAAGTGCTCGTATCGGAACGGCCAGTCGGCCAGGTTCATGCCGTCGACGTCGCCATGGAGGGAGCGCAGCATAAAGTCCGATTCCCGCGGCCTGGGCACCCAGCCCGCCCAGTGATTCGTCCCGCCGCCGACCATCTGGGGGGTCGGGGAGAACGAGAACGGCTGCGCCACTTCATCCTCCGCATAGCGGAGGGTTCGTGGGAACAGCGTCGGGTCAGGCCACATGTAATTGCGGTTGACGAATTTCAGCTCGTCTCCGGAGTAGTGTTCGTGGGCGCGAAGCCAAGGGCCGCGGTCAAAACCGACCACCTTCAGCCCTGCCTCGCTCAAGACTTTCGCCGCTGTACCGCCATTGGCACCCAGTCCGACGACGACGGCGTCAACGGGTTCAGGCTTCTTCGTTGTAGCCACTGCGATTCTCCTAAGTTCGATGACGGCACCACATGCCGTCCATACCTGCTGTCTTTTCAGTTCTCCGCTGCAGGAACTGGTGCTGCGCGGTTGGGCCGCGTACCGCCGACCTCCCGGGAGCGCGGCCCGTCCGCACAAATCCGCGGGTCAATACGTACTGTCGCTTCAGCCCTCGGGGATGGCCGCATCCGCTATGAGACGGACGCCCCGGTTTCGTATCGCGTGCCGGCCGGGTCGCCGGCCAGGTCCGTCGCACGGTTGTGTGTGGCGTGTTCGGTTTCGGTCGGGCGGCCTTCGAGGTAGGCGATGATCGCGCGCGTGAAGTCGGGAAGATCGA
>NZ_JBQCMF010000037.1:0-6085 GCF_051965295.1 Arthrobacter sp. SAFR-023
GGTTCTTGATTTCGGTCAGCACCGAGAGCCAGAACTTTGCCCCTTCGCCGCCTTCCTCGGCCCACAGCCCGAGGATGCCCCGTTCGCCGTTGACGCTGACGCCGATCGCGACGTAGACCGGCCGGCTGGTGACCTGCCCGTCGCGGACCTTGACGTGGATAGCGTCGATGAACACCACAGGGTAGGCCCGGCGGTTTCCAGTCCTCGTCGCGAATTAAGTGGTTTGGAGCCGGTGTTTCCACCGTGCCATGAGTTGATTTGGTGTGCGGTCCTTTAGGCATTCCCGTGGCCGGTCGTTGAGTTCGATGCCGACTTCCCGTAGCCGTTCATCGGTGATCAGGCCCAGGTCGGTGCCCTTGAGGAAATACTGGCGCAGCAGACCGTTCGTGTTCTCATTCGTCCCTCGCTGCCACGGGGAATGCGGATCGGCGAAGTAGATGTGCAGCCCCGTCTCCCGCTCAATCCGTTCATGGTGGAACATCTCGTTGCCCTGGTCCCAGGTCAGCGTGCCCCGTAGAGCTGTGGGAAGGATTGTGAACGCCTGGATGAGGGCATCACCGACGATCTGGGCTGTACGGCCGCCCCGTATCGGGACGAGGACTGTGAGCCTGGACTTGCATTCGACGAGCGTGGCAATTGCTGAGCGCTGACCGGTGCCTATTATGAGATCTCCTTCGTGCCCAGCGCGGGTCCGAGTCTCGACGACCGCGGGGCGATAGGTGATCGGGTTCATGTTGGTGGACTGCTTCAACGCCCCCTCACGGTTCCTGCCGCGCCCGCGTTTATGGCGGTACGTTCGGCCAGTGCGGAGCGTGAGGCCGTCCTGCGCGGCGATCAGGCCGCGGTAGACGGCTTCGTAGATGGTCTCGGCGCAGACATGCCAAGAGCTGCGTCTGGGCCAACGGCGTCTGAGCCAGCGGCTGACCTGGGCGGGTGACCAATGCTTTATTCACCGAGTCGCCGGCGGGGAGGCCATCGGCGATTTCGATCCGGTCATCCTGCGTCAGGTACCGGCGGCTGATCGGCTTGTCTATGAACTCCACGCTGCCAGCATCGATGAACCACAGCGAGCCGCAGCTCAGCGACACGCCGACCTGCAACGAGGCAGCAGAGCCGCTGATCCCTTGCCTGATCAGCTCGAAATATAGGCGTTTGACTTGAGGCGGCATCCTGTTCGCGGCGTACCTGGGCATTGGAATCCCTTCCGATCAGGATTCGCAACGACTGTTAGACACCGCCCAAGGTCCAGGGGGCCGGTTCTGCCACTCGACCATCTCACCGATGACCTTCTCCGTGATCCGCCAGAGGGTGTCCTTGGAGACCCTGCCGCCGAACACCTCGGCGAAGTGGGCCGCGATTTCCCCCGTGGTGAGGCCTTTCGCGCTGAGTGACAACACGATCTCATCCACGCCGGTCAGCCGGCGCTGCCGCTTCTTCACTATCTGCGGGGCGAAGGTCGAGCCGGTATCCCGCGGCACGTCGATCTCCACCGGCCCGATTTCGGTCAGCACGGTCTTCGTGCGGGTGCCGTTGCGGGAGTTCCCGCTCCCGCACGGACACGTCGTGCTTTTCGTGTCCGAGGTGTTCGTCCATTTCCGCTTCCAGCGCGGTTTCCAGGACGTTTTTCGTGAGTCGGTTCAACAGCCCGTCAGGGCCCGACGAGGTCGATGCCCTGCTCCCTGGCCTGGGCCAGGAGTTCATGTGCGGACGAGCATGCTGGGGGGATCAGTTTCCGAGGAACTTCACGGCGACCGAGGCGAACTGGTCGTGGAACTGGAAGATTGCGCCGTGGCCGGAGCCGGGATAAATGATCAGCTCCGAGTTTTTGATACGCCGGTGAAGGTCGTGGGAAAGGATCGTGGGAACCATGCGGTCATGGCCGCCGTTGGCGATCAGCGTCGGCTGGGTGAGGACGGAGAGGTCGGACGGGGCCGAGCGTCCGAATCTCTGGATGGCCCTCAGCTGCTTCTGGAACCCGGGCAGGCTGATGTCCGCGTCTCGGTCGATGGTGCGCTCTTTCAGGCGTTCGATGAACGCTTTCGCGGCGCGTTTGCCAGTGCTGTCGCGGTTGAAGAACAGGAACTCTTTCGGGTCCGACCGGGTGAGAGCTGCGCGGGCGATGTCGAAGTAAGTGGTGCCGAGGACCTTGTCCATGCCTTTGCCACCACGCGGTCCCGTCCCCGCGAGGACGAGTCTCCTGACCAGGTTCTGGTGTTTCAGGGTGAGGTCCTGGGCGATCATGCCGCCCATCGAGAAGGAGAAGATGTCGATCTTGTCGTGGCCGAGGGCGGTGATGAACGAGTAGGCGTCATCGGCTGCTTCTTCGAGCGTGCCTCGAACTTTCCCCGAGGTCCCGCCGACGCCGAGCTGGTCGAAGGTGATGACGTGGCGGTTTTGGGCGATGGGGTCGATGATGCGGGGATCCCAGTTGTCCATGGTCCCGGCGAGGTGGACGAAGAACACCACCGGGATGCCGCCTCTCGGACCCAGCTCTCGGTACGCGAATGTCGCGCCGCCCACCGTGATGAAACGCGCGGGGGCTTTGGTGTAAGAGGTGATGACGGTGCCGTCGGCGTTCTGGCCGTGGTGACTCATGAGAGTGACCGCTTTCTGGTAGGGGTGTGAAATGGCCGATGCTTAGTCGCTGATAGTTAGGACGGCCTTGCCCTGCAGCCCGCCCTTGCCGAGGGAAGACAGCGTCTCCGGCAGTGCAGCGAAGGGCGCAGTTTTCCCGACGACGGGGCGGATGACGCCGCGGTCAACAAGGCCCGCCAGGGTGCGGAGCTGCTCACCGCTGGCGTGCATGAACAAGAACTCGTACTGGACCCCGAGCTTCTTCGCCTGACGGCGCACCTTCGCGCTGAGGGCTGTAATCACGAGACGCACTATCCAGTTCAGGCCGGCTGCCTGGGCGAAGGTCGGGTCGGGCGGACCCGAGATCCCGATCGCCTTTCCTCCGGTTTTCAGAACGCGCAGCGACTTGGCGAGATTCTCTCCACCCTGGCTGTCGAGCACCAGGTCGTAGCCGTTGAGGAGCACCGAGAAATCCTGCGTGCGGTAGTCGATGACCTCGTCGGCGCCGAGTTCGCGGGCGAGGGCTGCGTTGGGGCCGCTGACAGTGGTCGCGACGGTGGCCCCGAGGTGTTTGGCCAGCTGGATCGCGATCGATCCCACGCCTCCGGTGCCGGCATGGATGAGGACTTTCTGTCCGGGCTTCACCTGACCGCGTTCGACGAGCGCTTGCCACGCCGTCAGCGCCACCAGTGGCAATGACCCGGCTTCCTCGATTGTGATCGATGCCGGCTTCAAGGCGACGTCGTTCTCGTCGATCGCGATGCGTTCGGCGAACGTGCCGATGCGACCGTCGCGGGGCCTCGCGAAGACCTGGTCGCCCGGCTTAAAGTTGCGTACTTTCGGGCCGACTCGGACAACGGTACCGGCGACGTCGTGGCCGAGGATGAAAGGGGCCCTGTACGGCAGGATCAGTTTGAACTCGCCCTCTCGAATTTTCTCGTCCAACTGGTTCAGGCCCGCCGCTTGGACTTTGACGAGGACGTCCCGGTCGCCGACGATCGGTTCGGGCACCTCTGTCATTTCGACGGGCTGCTTGTAGCTGTCGACGACGAACGCTTTCATATGGCTTCTTTCTAGAATGAGCTTGTTAGGGTGAACCGCTGCGGTGAGCGGCGAAAAAATGCCTGGCGGTCTCGGCCGAACGGCTCGTGGGTCTGGAAGATGCACAAAGAGCCCGGAAGGACGGCGGGCAGTGCGACGTGCATATGCTTCGCCGCTGCAGCGACGTTGCTGGATAGGGGGCCTGAGCGGCGGAGTCCAGCGGTCGTTGCGACGGTTTATGGCTTTATCGCCCGGTGAAGGGCTTGAGCAGCAGTGTGTGATCAATATGAGCTGTCGCTCCACTTTTTGTGCTGGCTTGGGTGGGAGGGGCGGGCTCCCGGGGGGTCAGGCAGACGGCACCAGACGAGGCCCGCTCGCTGTGCTCTCAGGACCGGCTCATGGCACGGCGTTGGATTCCGCCCATGAAACGGACGATCTGGCGGCGCGTCAGGAGCTTGCTGGCCAGCGCCAGTGCGCGGCCGTTGGTGATGACCGACGGGGGCGCGGAGCGGCGGTCGAGGGTCTCGAGCGCGATCCTGACGACATCCTTCGGCGTTGCACGCGCGGTGCCGTAGTCGGCCGACTGGCTGCCTGCGGCGTCGAAAAATTCGGTTTCCATAGCGCCGGGGCAGACGGCGAGGACGCGCAGGCCAGTGCCGCGGGCCTCCTCCCACAGCGATTCGGTGAAGCTGAGGACGAAGGCTTTGGTGGCCCCGTAGACACCCAGGTAAGGGGCCGGCTGGAAGCCCAGCAGGCTCGCAACGTTGATCAGGACCCCCGTGTCGGCAGAGGTCAGCGGGTCGATGTATGCGCGGCTGAGGTCCACCAGGGCGCCGACATTCAGCCCGATCATGCCCTGGAGGCGTTCAGGGTCCTCGTCCGGGAAGGCGTTGTGCGTGCCGAAGCCGGCGTTGTTGACCAGCCCGGTGGCGTGGATGCCGCGGAATTCGAGCTCCGCGCGAAGCGAGCGGCCAGCGTCCGGCTTACCGAGGTCCCGGGCAACGGTGGTCACGGTGACGCCGTGGTCGCGGCCAAGTTCGCCGGCCAGGGTTTCGAGCCGGTCTGCACGGCGGGCAACGAGTACGAGGTTGGAACCACGTTCTGCCAACTGCCGGGCGAACTCCGCGCCGAGGCCGGAGCTCGCGCCTGTAACGATGATGGTCTGGCTGGAATAGTCAATTTTACTCATGCGATACATTTTATGCACGATCTTGCACTGCGTGCAATAGCAGGTCGGGAGTGAACCATCGTACTATGGGTGCATGGCCCAGAAGTTGACACCGATCCGCGAGCAGACCCGAGCCGTCGTCCGCTCCCTGCTCGCACGCACCGCCCTCGAGCAGTTCGCAGCCAAGGGCTACGACGACACCACCGTCGAGGAGGTCGCCGCCGCCGCGGGAGTCTCCCGCCGGACCCTGTTCAACTACTTCCGCAGCAAAGAAGACCTCGCGCTAAGCGGCCTGTCGGAGCAGGGTGAACTGATCGCCGGACGATTTGCCGAGCGCCCGCGCAAAGAGGACCCCTGGACATCCTTGCGCGCAGCGTTCCAAGTGCTCGAGGAGATCGACACCACCGCCGAACGCCGGCTCGAGTTCGTCACGCTACTGTTCGGGAACGAATCCCTGCGCGCGGGACACGCCGAAAAGCAAGCCCGCTGGCAGGACCTGCTCACACCGCTGATCGAGCCACGACTGCCAGCGTCCGGCCACCGCACCTTGGAGGCACGCGCCATCGCAGCGGCCGCGATCACTTGCCTCCAGGCAGCCTTGGAAGAGTGGGTGAAGCAGGGCGGACGTGTCGAGCTGTTCGAGCTTTACGACACCGCCGTGCACGCCGTCCGCCGCCCCGCCTGAGTGAGCAGGGGCGTCCAGCCGCTGAGGGACCGCCTGCCCCGCCCGCCCGGCCCGCCGACGGAACGGACGGGCCGCCGTAGGATGCGGCTGCGGAAACCTCTTGAGTGGACTAATCAGCGGACCGGAAGCAGCGCTCCCCTGCCTGACCTTGTGACCCTTGGTGTCCAAGCCTTGTCTGGGCCGTTGGACAATTGAGGTCCCGGCTGCGACAAAGCCCGGATTGACGAGAGGC
The DNA here is from genome assembly GCF_051965295.1 of Arthrobacter sp. SAFR-023. NCBI lineage: Bacteria > Bacillati > Actinomycetota > Actinomycetes > Micrococcales > Micrococcaceae > Arthrobacter > Arthrobacter sp. SAFR-023. The sequence continues at coordinate 5,701 of NZ_JBQCMF010000037.1, forward strand.
GGTCACCGGCGTTCGAACAGGACGAGTAGATGTATATCGCCCCCTCCCACGCGCGCCTAGTCAGATTGTTGACGCCAGCCGAAAATAGGGCCAAATACGCCAACTGAAAATGAGGCCACTGACCATTATGGAAGGTGATCACATTGGATGTTTGGGCGCAGATACGCCACCGATACGCGACGGAGAAAATCTCCAAGAGGGAGCTGGCTAAACAGCTCGGGGTTTCCCGGGGGACGGTGGACCGGGCGTTGGAGGCGGAGCGGCCTCCGAAGTATGAGCGGAAGCCGGCTGGTTCGAGCTTCGATGCATACGCGCCGCAGGTGCGGGCCTTGTTGGTGCAGACGCCGACGATGCCGGCCTCGGTACTGGCCGAACGCGTCGGCTG
>NZ_JBQCMF010000038.1:0-2709 GCF_051965295.1 Arthrobacter sp. SAFR-023
CTTCAACGGAGAGTTTGATCCTGGCTCAGGATGAACGCTGGCGGCGTGCTTAACACATGCAAGTCGAACGATGATCCGGTGCTTGCACCGGGGATTAGTGGCGAACGGGTGAGTAACACGTGAGTAACCTGCCCTTGACTCTGGGATAAGCCTGGGAAACTGGGTCTAATACCGGATATGACTCCTCATCGCATGGTGGGGGGTGGAAAGCTTTTGCGGTTTTGGATGGACTCGCGGCCTATCAGCTTGTTGGTGAGGTAATGGCTCACCAAGGCGACGACGGGTAGCCGGCCTGAGAGGGTGACCGGCCACACTGGGACTGAGACACGGCCCAGACTCCTACGGGAGGCAGCAGTGGGGAATATTGCACAATGGGCGAAAGCCTGATGCAGCGACGCCGCGTGAGGGATGACGGCCTTCGGGTTGTAAACCTCTTTCAGTAGGGAAGAAGCGAAAGTGACGGTACCTGCAGAAGAAGCGCCGGCTAACTACGTGCCAGCAGCCGCGGTAATACGTAGGGCGCAAGCGTTATCCGGAATTATTGGGCGTAAAGAGCTCGTAGGCGGTTTGTCGCGTCTGCCGTGAAAGTCCGGGGCTCAACTCCGGATCTGCGGTGGGTACGGGCAGACTAGAGTGATGTAGGGGAGACTGGAATTCCTGGTGTAGCGGTGAAATGCGCAGATATCAGGAGGAACACCGATGGCGAAGGCAGGTCTCTGGGCATTAACTGACGCTGAGGAGCGAAAGCATGGGGAGCGAACAGGATTAGATACCCTGGTAGTCCATGCCGTAAACGTTGGGCACTAGGTGTGGGGGACATTCCACGTTTTCCGCGCCGTAGCTAACGCATTAAGTGCCCCGCCTGGGGAGTACGGCCGCAAGGCTAAAACTCAAAGGAATTGACGGGGGCCCGCACAAGCGGCGGAGCATGCGGATTAATTCGATGCAACGCGAAGAACCTTACCAAGGCTTGACATGGACCGGATCGCCGCAGAAATGTGGTTTCTCCTTTGGGGCCGGTTCACAGGTGGTGCATGGTTGTCGTCAGCTCGTGTCGTGAGATGTTGGGTTAAGTCCCGCAACGAGCGCAACCCTCGTTCCATGTTGCCAGCACGTAGTGGTGGGGACTCATGGGAGACTGCCGGGGTCAACTCGGAGGAAGGTGGGGACGACGTCAAATCATCATGCCCCTTATGTCTTGGGCTTCACGCATGCTACAATGGCCGGTACAAAGGGTTGCGATACTGTGAGGTGGAGCTAATCCCAAAAAGCCGGTCTCAGTTCGGATTGGGGTCTGCAACTCGACCCCATGAAGTCGGAGTCGCTAGTAATCGCAGATCAGCAACGCTGCGGTGAATACGTTCCCGGGCCTTGTACACACCGCCCGTCAAGTCACGAAAGTTGGTAACACCCGAAGCCGGTGGCCTAACCCCTTGTGGGAGGGAGCCGTCGAAGGTGGGACTGGCGATTGGGACTAAGTCGTAACAAGGTAGCCGTACCGGAAGGTGCGGCTGGATCACCTCCTTTCTAAGGAGCACCTACAGGCCCACGGCCGCGTGTATGCGTGGTGTGTGTGGTTTGTCAGGAGTAAAGGCCCGCTGCGCAGGCGATCGTTCTGCGGCGGGTGCTCATGGGTGGAATATCAGCAAATAGCGGCCGCGTGGTTTTGTCCTGTGTCTAGTACGGACGGGTTCCCTTTCGGGGGTGGCTGTCCTGGAACGGTGCGGGGCGGGGTTCATGCGGTTTAGTGTTTGGCACACTGTTGGGTCCTGAGGCAACAGGACCGGGGAGGGTACGGCTTTTGGCCGTGGCTTTGTCCGGGATGTTTGTTTCTGGTTTCCTGGCTGCACCGATCACACGGTTGCTGCGTCTGTTGGCGCGGGTGTGTGTGGGGTGTGTGGTACGGGGTTGTTGTTTGAGAACTACATAGTGGACGCGAGCATCTTTTATAAGAAGCAATTTCCAAGAATATGAACCTGGATCTGGCTGCGCGTGATGATGGCACCCTTTCGGGGTGTGGTTGTTGGGTGTGGTTGGTTTTCATGGTTCTCTCGTAAATTACTCCTTGATCTTTTGTGGTCAAGTTTTTAAGAGCACACGGTGGATGCCTTGGCATTAGGAGCCGAAGAAGGACGTAGGAATCTGCGATAAGCCTGGGGGAGTCGATAACCGGACTGTGATCCCAGGGTGTCCGAATGGGGAAACCCCGCCAGACGCGCGAGTGATCTGGTGACCCGCATCTGAACACATAGGGTGCGTGGAGGGAACGCGGGGAAGTGAAACATCTCAGTACCCGCAGGAAGAGAAAACAACAGTGATTCCGTTAGTAGTGGCGAGCGAACGCGGATCAGGCTAAACCGACCCATGTGTGATAGCCGGCGGGCGTTGCATGGGCGGGGTTGTGGGACTTGTTGTCCTGGTTCTGCCGGACCGGGGAGGTGTGAGTGCTGGTATAGGTGAACGGTCTTGAAAGGCCGGCCGTAGAGGGTGTGAGCCCCGTAACCGTAATGCTGAGCGCCGCCTTTGATGAGTATCCCAAGTAGCACGGGGCCCGAGAAATCCCGTGTGAATCTGTCAGGACCACCTGATAAGCCTAAATACTCCCTAATGACCGATAGCGGACCAGTACCGTGAGGGAAAGGTGAAAAGTACCCCGGGAGGGGAGTGAAACAGTACCTGAAACCGTGTGCTTACAATCCGTCGGAGCAG
>NZ_JBQCMF010000038.1:2809-5479 GCF_051965295.1 Arthrobacter sp. SAFR-023
CTGTGACGGCGTGCCTTTTGAAGAATGAGCCTGCGAGTTAGTGTTACGTCGCGAGGTTAACCCGTGTGGGGAAGCCGTAGCGAAAGCGAGTCTGAACAGGGCGTTGCAGTGGCGTGATCTAGACCCGAAGCGAAGTGATCTACCCATGGCCAGGTTGAAGCGACGGTAAGACGTCGTGGAGGACCGAACCCACTTCAGTTGAAAATGGAGGGGATGAGCTGTGGGTAGGGGTGAAAGGCCAATCAAACTTCGTGATAGCTGGTTCTCCCCGAAATGCATTTAGGTGCAGCGTTGCGTGTTTCTTACCGGAGGTAGAGCTACTGGATGGCTAATGGGCCCTACAAGGTTACTGACGTCAGCCAAACTCCGAATGCCGGTAAGTGAGAGCGCAGCAGTGAGACTGTGGGGGATAAGCTTCATAGTCGAGAGGGAAACAGCCCAGACCACCAACTAAGGCCCCTAAGCGTGTGCTAAGTGGGAAAGGATGTGGAGTTGCGAAGACAACCAGGAGGTTGGCTTAGAAGCAGCCATCCTTAAAAGAGTGCGTAATAGCTCACTGGTCAAGTGATTCCGCGCCGACAATGTAGCGGGGCTCAAGTACACCGCCGAAGTTGTGGCATTCACATATTTTCCAAGCCTTCGTGGTTCAGGAGTGTGGATGGGTAGGGGAGCGTCGTGTGGGCGGTGAAGTCGCGGTGTAAACCAGCGGTGGAGCCTACACGAGTGAGAATGCAGGCATGAGTAGCGAAAGACGGGTGAGAAACCCGTCCGCCGGATGATCAAGGGTTCCAGGGTCAAGCTAATCTGCCCTGGGTAAGTCGGGACCTAAGGCGAGGCCGACAGGCGTAGTCGATGGACAACGGGTTGATATTCCCGTACCGGCGAAAAACCGCCCATGTTGAACAGGGGATACTAACCGCCCGAGACCTGCCCGACACCCCTTGTGGGTGAAGGGTTTTGGTGGAGCGCGGGACCTGATCCTGGGAGGCAAGCGTATTAACAGGTGTGACGCAGGAAGGTAGCCGAGCCGGGCGATGGTTGTCCCGGTCCAAGGATGTAGGGCGAACGGTAGGCAAATCCGCTGTTCATGTGCCTGAGATCTGACGGGACTCCCGTAAAGGGGGGATTCGGTGATCCTATGCTGCCTAGAAAAGCATCGGCGCGAGGTTTTAGCCGCCCGTACCCCAAACCGACACAGGTGATCAGGTAGAGAATACTAAGGCGATCGAGAGAATTATGGTTAAGGAACTCGGCAAAATGCCCCCGTAACTTCGGGAGAAGGGGGGCCCCAACCTTGAACGGTACTAGCGACCGGGAGGGGATCGGGGCCGCAGAGACCAGGGGGAAGCGACTGTTTACTAAAAACACAGGTCCGTGCGAAGTCGCAAGACGATGTATACGGACTGACTCCTGCCCGGTGCTGGAAGGTTAAGAGGACCGGTTAGCCGCAAGGCGAAGCTGAGAATTTAAGCCCCAGTAAACGGCGGTGGTAACTATAACCATCCTAAGGTAGCGAAATTCCTTGTCGGGTAAGTTCCGACCTGCACGAATGGAGTAACGACTTCCCCGCTGTCTCAACCATAAACTCGGCGAAATTGCAGTACGAGTAAAGATGCTCGTTACGCGCAGCAGGACGGAAAGACCCCGAGACCTTTACTATAGTTTGGTATTGGTGTTCGGAGTGGCTTGTGTAGGATAGGTGGGAGACGTTGAAGCCCGGACGCCAGTTCGGGTGGAGTCATCGTTGAAATACCACTCTGGTCACTTTGGACATCTAACTTCGGCCCGTAATCCGGGTCAGGGACAGTGCCTGATGGGTAGTTTAACTGGGGCGGTTGCCTCCTAAAAAGTAACGGAGGCGCCCAAAGGTTCCCTCAGCCTGGTTGGCAATCAGGTGTCGAGTGTAAGTGCACAAGGGAGCTTGACTGTGAGAGAGACATCTCGAGCAGGGACGAAAGTCGGGACTAGTGATCCGGCGGTACATTGTGGAATGGCCGTCGCTCAACGGATAAAAGGTACCTCGGGGATAACAGGCTGATCTTGCCCAAGAGTCCATATCGACGGCATGGTTTGGCACCTCGATGTCGGCTCGTCGCATCCTGGGGCTGGAGTAGGTCCCAAGGGTTGGGCTGTTCGCCCATTAAAGCGGTACGCGAGCTGGGTTTAGAACGTCGTGAGACAGTTCGGTCCCTATCCGCTGCGCGCGCAGGAAATTTGAGAAGGGCTGTCCTTAGTACGAGAGGACCGGGACGGACGAACCTCTGGTGTGTCAGTTGTACTGCCAAGTGCACCGCTGATTAGCTACGTTCGGATGGGATAACCGCTGAAAGCATCTAAGCGGGAAGCTCGCTTCGAGATGAGATTTCCATACACCTTGTGTGTGAGAGGCCCCCAGCCAGACCACTGGGTTGATAGGCCGGATGTGGAAGCGAGGACTAACGACTCGTGAAGCTGACCGGTACTAATAGGCCGATAACTTACACCACACACCACCCCCGCAAACGGATTCAAAAGCGTTTGCACCCATGGGGGCGGTACAAAGAAACAAGACTGCTTGCGTCCACTATGTGGTTCCCAACCAACAAACCCAACACCGGGTTGAGGTTCAGGAACCCACCAATAACTGAATACAACACCACAGTTGTAACACCACAAGATTTCCCACCCCCA
>NZ_JBQCMF010000039.1:0-4909 GCF_051965295.1 Arthrobacter sp. SAFR-023
GCCCGTGCCCGGTTGCCGCGAGCGAGCCATACAGGTCCACCCGCAGCGACGCCACGGTCTCCAGCTTCCCGGAGGATTTGAGCTCCCCGGCAAAAACGGCAGCGGCACGCATCGGCCCCACAGTGTGCGAACTCGAGGGCCCGATCCCAATGGAAAAGAGATCAAAGACTCCAACGGCCATAATCAATCCTAACTAGACATGTGGTCGGGGGGGTTGGCTCCCGGGCAGATTCCTCCGCGTGCTTGGGCCCACGCCGTCCGGGTTCCCTCGCCGAGCTTGCGAGGCTAGGGGGACGGTGGGGAGCACGCTTCCGGAATCCACTCATCCACCATCGCCCGTCGCCACACCGGCAGTGGCTGACGGATGGCCCGCAAGAGATGGCCGGGGATGTGGCCCATTCGGGTGGGGACTCCGGCAGCATGCGTCTAAGGGAGCGACACGTCCGCTCAGCGGGCGCCTTCGCGACCGAGCATGCAGAGGAGTCCGCACCCGACGGGCCTCAACAAGCCGCTGGGTCAGTAGAGCGGTGTTACGGATGGGTAGAGCGGGTGGGCGGCGGCCAGGGCCTCTACCCGGGTGCGCAGTCCGGACAGGTCCGCTCCGGCGTCGGCGGTCAGGGCCTCGGCGATGATGTCCGCAACCTCGGCGAAGGCTGCTTCGCCGAAGCCTCGGGTGGCCAGCGCCGGGGTGCCGATGCGCAGCCCGGAAGTGACCATCGGCGGACGCGGATCGAACGGCACGGCGTTGCGGTTCACCGTGATGTCGATCGCGGCGAGGCGGTCTTCGGCCTGCTGCCCGTCAAGCTCGCAGTCGCGCAGGTCCACCAGGACCAGGTGCACGTCCGTGCCGCCGGAGACCACGGAGATGCCCTTGGCCGTGACGTCGGGCTGGACCAGGCGCTCGGCCAGGATCCGGGCGCCGGCGAGCACGCGCTCCTGGCGTTCCTTGAACTCCTCGGACGCGGCGATTTTGAAGGCCACGGCCTTGCCCGCGATCACGTGCTCCAGCGGGCCGCCCTGCTGGCCGGGGAACACTGCCGAGTTGATCTTCTTGGCGACGTCGGCGTCGTTGGTCAGGATGATGCCGCCACGCGGACCGGCGAGGGTCTTGTGCGTCGTGGACGTGGTGACGTGCGCGTGCGGGACCGGGGACGGGTGCAGGCCCGCGGCCACGAGGCCGGCGAAGTGCGCCATGTCCACCATCAGGTAGGCGCCCACGGAGTCGGCGATCCGGCGGAACTCGGCGAAGTCGAGCTGGCGGGCGTAGGCGGACCAGCCGGCCACAATCAGCTGCGGCTTGTGCTCCTGGGCCAGGCGCTCCACCTCGGCCATGTCGATCCGGTGGTCCTCTTCGCGGACCTGGTACGGGATCACGTTGTAGAGGCGGCCGGAGAAGTTGATCCGCATGCCGTGGGTCAGGTGCCCGCCGTGGGCCAGGTTCAGGCCCATGATGGTGTCGCCCGGCTTGATCAGGGCGTGCATCACCGAGGCGTTGGCCTGCGCACCGGAGTGCGGCTGGACGTTCGCGTACTCGGCACCGAACAGGGCCTTGACCCGGTCGATCGCCAGCTGCTCGATCACGTCCACGTGCTCGCAGCCGCCGTAGTATCGCTTGCCCGGGTAGCCCTCGGCGTACTTGTTGGTCAGCACCGAACCCTGAGCCTGCATCACTGCCGCGGCGGTGTGGTTCTCCGACGCAATCATCTCCAGGCCCTCGCGCTGGCGGCCGAGCTCGTCGTCGATCTTCGCCGCGATCTCCGGATCCAGGTCCGCGAGGTCCGCGTTCAGGCTCGGGGACACTACCTGCTCGAAAGCGACTGTTTCTGTGCCTGCGGCACCTGCGCCGCTCACAGCTCGCCTCCGTTCTTGGAAGCGTACTCTTCGGCCGACAGCAGCGGGCCCTCGGAATCGGCGGCCACCTTGAACAGCCAGCCTGCACCGTACGGATCGCTGTTGATCAGCGCCGGGTCCTCGACGACGACTGGGTTGATCTCCGTGACCTCGCCCGTCACCGGGGAGTACAGGTCCGATACGGACTTGGTGGACTCCACCTCGCCGCAGGTCTCCCCCGCGGTCACGGCCGAGCCGACCTCGGGCAGGTCCACGTAAACAATGTCGCCGAGGGCGTCAGTGGCCACGGCGGAAATGCCGATCGAGACCAGGTTCCCGTCTTCGCGGAGAACCCACTCGTGCTCGTCGGAATACTGCAGTTCAGCGGCAACTTTTGCCATGTGTCTTTTCCTTTACATTGGTGCTAAATTCTCGTGCCTGGGTTGGGTGGCGGATGAGGGAACTCCTCCGCGTGCTTGGGCCCACACCGCCCGGGTTCCCTGGCCGAGCTTGCGAGGCTAGGGGGACGGTGGGGAGCACGCTTCCGGAGACCCCTCACCCGCCGATATCCAGTTCCGTTTTGTGAGCCAACAGTTTGCTGAAGAGCCCATTGACTTTGCGTCTTGTCCCCTTGGGTGCCCTGGTCCGGCAAGCTCAACCCCCAATGATCGAGCTTGCGAGGTCAAAGACCCCGGCCTGGGTTTCGACAGGCTCAACCAGCAGTCAGCGGTCCTCCCCCAGCACCTTTGGCTTTCGAGGGCCTCGATCCTGGTAGCGGTTCTGTCTTGATTGCCACCCAGGGCGAGTTGCTCTCAAGGGGCTGGCTGGCCGCGGTTTTCGAAAGCGTGCGTCAAAGCGACGAAGGAGCAGCACGCGTGAAAACTGGGGCTTGCCAGCCCCGGAGTCGGGGACGACGGGCTGGCGGCCCGGCACTGGGAGACAGGACAGGACCACCGGGCTACTTTGAGCGCTTGTAGAAAGGCAGTGCGACGACTTCGAACGGCTCCGCCTTGCCGCGCAGGTCGATGTCCAGTGCAGTGCCGGGTTCGGCGTAGGCGACGTCGACGTAGGCCATCGCGACCGGGTAGCCGAGGGTGGGGCTTGGCTGGCCGGAGGTGACTTCGCCGACGACGTTGCCGTCCTTGAGGACCGGGTAGTGCCCCCGGCCGGCACGGCGGCCCAGGCCCTTGAGGCCCACGAGCTTGCGGCCCGTGGTGGAGCCGGCTCCGGCTTCCTTCTTGGCAGCCAGCGCGGCCTTGCCAACGAAGTCACCTTCCTTGGACAGCGCGACGACGGGGCCCAGGCCGGCGGCGAACGGGTCACCGTCCAGCGAGAGCTCGTTGCCGTACAGCGGCATGCCGGCCTCGAGGCGGAGCGAATCGCGGGAGGCGAGCCCGGACGGCGTCAGCTCCCCCTCGTCCGCGATGGCGACGATGGACTGCCAGAGGGCGGCGGCGTCGTCGTTCTCCACGAAAATCTCAAAGCCGTCCTCACCGGTGTACCCGGTTCGGGCCAGCAGCAGGTCCTGGCTGGCCCCGCCCACCAGGAAGGAAACCTCGACGGCGGCGTAGTACTTCAGCCCGGTCACCAGCTCGTGCTGGGCTGCCGGGACCAAGCGCAGGAGAATCTCCTCTGCCTTGGGGCCCTGCACGGCGACCAGCGACGTCTCGGCGGAGGCGTCCGCGACGGCGACATCGAAGTTCGCTGCCCGCTGCTCCAGGGCCTCGGCCACCACCTTGGCGTTGCCGGCGTTCGGGACCACCAGGAACCTGTCGGTGCTGTTTCCTGCGCCCTCGGTCGCGGCGGGGCGGCGGTACACGATGAGGTCGTCGATGATGCCGCCGTCCTCGTTGCAGATCAGGGAGTACTTGGCCTTGCCGACGGCCATCGCGGAAATCTTGCCGGCCAGGGCGTAGTCGAGGAACGCGGCGGCGTCCGGACCAGTCACCCAGACTTCCCCCATGTGGGAGAGGTCGAAGATGCCGGCCGAGTTGCGGACAGCGTGGTGCTCGGCCAGTTCGGAGCCGTACTTGAGCGGCATCTGCCAGCCGCCGAAGTCGGTGAACGAGGCGCCCAGCTTCTTGTGCTCCTCGTAAAGGGCAGTGTAGTTCTCAGTCATTGAGCGGAATCCTCAGTTCTCGAAGGCTGCTGTGTTGTCCTCGAACGCTTCGAGAGGCGGGCAGGAGCAGACCAGGTTCCGGTCGCCTGCCGCGCCGTCGATGCGGCCTACCGGCGGGAAGTACTTGTCCTGCTTGAGCGTGTGCACGGGAAAGACAGCCTGCTCGCGCGGGTAGGCGCGGTCCCAGTCGGAGCTGATGGCAGCGGCCGCGGTGTGCGGTGCGTTGCGCAGCGGGCTCTCCTGCACGGTGAAGTCACCGTTGGCCACCTGGTCGATCTCGGCGCGGATGGCGATCATTGCCGTGATGAACCGGTCGATCTCGCCCAGGTCCTCGGACTCGGTGGGCTCCACCATCAGGGTGCCGGCCACCGGGAACGCCAGCGTGGGCGCGTGGAAGCCGTAATCGATCAGGCGCTTGGCCACGTCCTCGGCGGTGACGCCGGTCCGGGCAGTGAGTTCGCGCAGGTCAAGGATGCACTCGTGCGCCACCAGGCCGCCTTCGCCCGTGTAGAGCACGGGGAAGAAATCGTTCAGCCGGGAAGCGACGTAGTTCGCGGCGAGCAGCGCCGACTTGGTGGCCTCGGTCAGGCCGGCCCCACCCATGAGTTTCACATACGCCCAGGAAATGGGCAGCACACCGGCGGAACCGAAGCGCGAAGCCGAGATCGGAACGTCGTTGCCTTCGGTCCAGGTGGCCGCATCGCCGGGCATGAAGGGAGCGAGGTGCGCCTTGGCCGCAACGGGACCGACGCCCGGACCGCCGCCGCCGTGCGGGATGCAGAAGGTCTTGTGCAGGTTCAGGTGCGAGACGTCGCCGCCGAACTTGCCCGGCTGCGCGAGCCCGACCAGGGCGTTGAGGTTCGCACCGTCGATGTAGACCTGGCCGCCGGCCGCGTGGATGGCGTCGCAGACCTCGCGGACGTCGGCGTCGTACACCCCGTGCGTGGACGGGTAGGTGAT
>NZ_JBQCMF010000040.1:0-2925 GCF_051965295.1 Arthrobacter sp. SAFR-023
ATCACCTACCCGTCCACGCACGGGGTGTACGACGCCGACGTCCGCGAGGTCTGCGACGCCATCCACGCGGCCGGCGGTCAGGTCTACGTGGACGGCGCCAACCTCAACGCGCTCGTGGGTCTGGCCCAGCCGGGGAAGTTCGGCGGCGACGTCTCGCACCTGAACCTGCACAAGACCTTCTGCATCCCGCATGGCGGTGGCGGTCCGGGCGTCGGTCCCGTTGCGGCCAAGGCGCACCTCGCTCCCTTCATGCCTGGCGATTCGAACAGCGCTTCGTTCGAAGGTGGTGTAGCGGGCGCTGTCGGATCAACAGGCGTCGCCATTTCCGCTTCGCGCTTCGGCTCCGCGGGCGTGCTGCCCATCTCCTGGGCCTACGTAAAGCTCATGGGCGGCGACGGCCTGACCGAAGCAACCAAGTCCGCGCTGCTGGCGGCGAACTACGTCGCTTCCCGGCTGAACGAGTTCTTCCCGGTCCTTTACACGGGCGACAGCGGGCTGGTGGCGCACGAGTGCATCCTGGACCTGCGCGGCCTCACGGCGAAAACCGGCGTCACCGCCGAGGACGTGGCCAAGCGCCTGATCGACTTCGGTTTCCACGCCCCCACGCTGGCGTTCCCTGTGGCCGGCACCCTGATGGTGGAGCCCACCGAGTCCGAGGACCTGGCCGAGATCGACCGGTTCATCGAGGCGATGATCACCATCCACGCCGAGATCGAGCAGGTCGCCAACGGCGACTTCACCGTGGAGAACTCCCCGTTGCGCAACGCACCCCACACGGCAGCCGCCGTCGTCAGTTCCCAGTGGGACCGTTCCTACCCCCGCGAGCAGGCCGCCTTCCCCGTTCCGTCACTCAGGCAGGACAAGTACTTTCCGCCGGTGGGCCGCATCGACGGCGCCGCAGGCGACCGGAACCTGGTTTGCTCCTGCCCGCCGATCGAAGACTTCGAGATTTCGACAAGCTCAATCACCGGATTGGAAAACTGACCAATGACCGAGAACTACACCGCCCTCTACGACCAGCACAAGAAGGCCGGCGCCTCGTTCACCGATTTCGGTGGCTGGCAGATGCCGCTCAAGTACACCTCCGAGCTTGCCGAACACCACGCCGTGCGCAACGCGGCAGGCCTGTTCGACCTCTCCCACATGGGGGAAGTCTGGGTGACGGGCCCGGACGCCGGCGCCTTCCTGGACTACGCCTTGGCCGGCAAACTGTCCGCCATCGCCGTCGGCAAGGCCAAGTACTCACTGATCTGTGACGCCGACGGCGGCATCATCGACGATCTGATCACGTACCGCCTTCCCGCGGCTGCGGACGGAACAGCCAAGTACCTGGTGGTCCCCAACGCCGGCAACGCCAAGGTGGTGGCCGCCGCCCTCGGCGAGCGCGCAGCGAAGTTTGACGTGGCCGTCGAGGACGTTTCGGCGGAGACCTCGCTGATCGCCGTGCAGGGGCCCAACGCGGAAGCCATCCTGCTCCAGCTGGTCCCGGCCGAACAGCACTCCCTGGTGACCGAGCTGAAGTACTACGCGGCCGTTGAAGTCGAAGTCAACAGTCAGGACCTCCTGCTCGCCCGCACCGGCTACACCGGTGAAGACGGTTTCGAAATCTACGTGCCCAACGACGACGCTGCCGGGTTGTGGGAGGCGCTTCTGGACGCGGGCGCCGCGCACGGACTGATCCCGGCGGGCCTGGCCTGCCGGGACTCGCTGCGCCTGGAAGCCGGCATGCCGCTCTACGGCAATGAGCTCTCGCGCCGCGTCAATGCCTACGCCGCGGGGCTGGGCCCGGTGGTGTCGCTGGCGAAGGAAAGCGACTTCGTGGGCAGGGAGGCACTGGCCGCGATCAAGGCAGCCGGCGTCGGTTCCACCATTGGACAAAGGCTCGTGGGCCTCAAGGGCCTGGGCCGGCGCGCTGCCCGCGGCCACTACCCGGTCCTCAAGGACGGCACCCTGGTGGGCGAGGTCACCTCCGGCCAGCCCTCCCCCACCCTCGGCTACCCGGTGGCGATGGCGTATGTCGACGTCGACTATTCCGAAGTTGGCACGGTCCTGGACGTAGACCTGCGGGGCAAGGCCGAGCGGTTCGAAGTGGTCGCCCTGCCCTTCTACAAGCGCTCCAACTAACCAGGTTTCGACAGGCTCAACCACCGGTGGTTGAGCCTGTCGAAACCACAAGGCACCTACACACGCTAAGGAAAATCACGTGAGCAAAGTCGTTTCTGAACTGAAGTACTCCGCCGAGCACGAGTGGGTTGCCGCCGACGGGGCCGGACCTGTGGGGATCGGGATCTCTGCTGTCGCGGCCGACGCCCTGGGCGACATCGTCTACGTGGACCTGCCCGAGGTTGGCTCCACGGTCACGGCCGGCGAAACCTGCGGCGAGGTGGAATCCACCAAGTCGGTCTCCGACCTCTACGCCCCGGTCACGGGTGAAGTGACCGAGATCAACGACGGCGTCGTCACGGATCCGGCCCTGATCAACAGCGACCCCTACGGCGCCGGTTGGCTGTTCAAGGTGGCCGTCACGGAAGAGGGCCCGCTGATGTCGGCCGAAGAATACGCAACAGCAAACGGCGGCGAACTCTAGCTCGCTCCTCCCTCCCTTCGCGGGCGTGGAGTCTTTGTACAGATACCGCGAGTTCGAGGCCCTTTTGAGCCCATTATCTGGACAAAAACTCCACCCCCACGTACCTCAAACCCTCCCCAGCCCGAACCGACCACAACTCTCCAGTTAGGAACCGACCATGGCTGTTGGCGTCTTTGATCTCTTCTCGATCGGCATTGGCCCTTCGTCCTCGCACACCGTTGGACCCATGCGGGCTGCGGCGGTGTTTGCGGAGGAGCTGACATCCTCCGGGAAGCTGGAGACCGTGGCGTCGCTGCGGGTGGACCTGTATGGCTCGCTCGCGGCAACCGGGCACGGGC
>NZ_JBQCMF010000041.1:0-2882 GCF_051965295.1 Arthrobacter sp. SAFR-023
CTCAAACAACAGACACACCCGGCACCACCCAAACCAACGTTCAGGATCGCTCCGGAGCAACTTTTCAAACTTACCCGCTTTGTCGAAGCTTTGCAAATCGGCGTTTCCGCGATTTTCGCTTGCTAGGGAGGTCCCCGGCCCGTCCGCGGCACACCGTTGAGTGCGCCATTTTTCAGGCTGTTTGAAAGGGGGTCGGTCGCTATTTTTCCGCTTCAGCGGCGGCGACTCGAAAGACTCTACACGGCCCCGGAGGCTCCCGCAAATCGTCCCTGACCTCGAGGGCCGGAGCCACAGAGCGAACCTTTCTGGACATGCTGCGCGGACAGCAAATGCTGACCGCCCGGTGTCGTTACCACTCATTGAAAGTAGCGTTCAAGATGCGACTTTGCGCATCCCCCGGCTCGACTAGACAGAACAGTCTGTCTCGCATAAATTTCAGGTAGATCGCTGGCCCACTGGGCAGAGATCCGTTATCGCTGAAGCAGACACGGCGGATCAATGTGCATGCCTACGAGGAGCCAAAAAATGGATGCCACCCACTTTGAACAATTTGTCGCCCAGGCGCTGACCACTGAGCGGGAGACCGACACCGTCCTCGGCCCCGACGAACTCTACGGCCTCTACACCAGCTGGTGCCTGATCCACCAGTTGCAGCCAGCCGCCCCCGGCTCTCTGTTCACAGCGCTTAGGGAGCGCAGCATCGATCCGGAGAACTGCGAACTGGCCATGACGGGTCCCGCGGCCGCTGACTACATACTGGCAAGCGCCCCCAGCCTCATCTAGGCCGGACCACAGAAAGAGCCGATGCAAATCGGCTCTTTCCGTGTATCCAAAACCATGTCTCTGGCGCATACTGCATCACAGCGCTTCAACGCACTAATATCGCCGGCCCGGGGCCGGGCGGGAAAATCAAGGTACCTCATGGCCGTACAACCCGGCGTAGCAGAAGGCGCAGTCATCGGCGAAAGGTACCGGGTGGTGGAACAGATCGGTTCCGGCGCCATGGCCAACGTGTACCGGGCCGTCGACCTGTCCCTCGAGCGCGAAGTAGCTCTCAAGGTCATCAACAAAAGCAACGCCGCACATGAAACAGCACGTGATGATGACGCCGAAGTCAAAGTCCTGGCGGCCCTGAACCACCACAGCCTCATCACGCTCCTCGACGCCGGCGTCGACCGGGAAGAGCCCGGCCGCACCCGCATCTACCTGGTCATGGAGCTCGTGGAAGGCCCGGACCTCAAGCGTCGCCTCGCCGAAGGCCCGCTCTCTTCCCGGCACACGGCCGAAATCGGCTATGACGTGGCGGACGCCCTCGCCTACATCCACGAAAGCGGCGTGGTCCACCGGGACGTCAAGCCCGGTAACATCCTGGTTTTCGACTACCAGCACGACACCGCCCGGATGCACGCAAAGCTGACGGATTTCGGCATCGCGCTGATGGCTGACGCGCCGGACCTGCACGACGGCGGATTCCTTGGCACCGCGGGCTACCTCAGCCCCGAACAGGCAAAGGCCGAGCCCATAGGGCCGCCCAGCGATGTCTACTCCCTGGGCCTCGTGCTGCTCGAGAGCCTGACCGGGCAGCAGGCCTTCCCGGGTGATCCGTTGCAGAGCGCCCTCGCCCGCCTGATGGACGACCCCCATATCCCGGAGGACGTCGAGCCTGAGTGGCGGCTCCTCCTGGCGGCCATGACCGCACGGAACCCGGAGGACAGGCCGTCGACCACCGAGGTGAGCCAGGCCCTGTATGAGCTGTCCCTGAGCAGCCGCGGAAAGCACAAGGTTGACGCCACCGTCATTCCCGCCGACGAGGAAGCCCGGATGGATGCGGTGCACAGCTACGGCATCCTCGACACTCCCTCGGACGGCGCCTTCGACAGAGTCACCGCGCTGGCTGCCAGACTGTTCTCGGTGCCGGTGGCCATCGTGTCGATCGTGGATCATGACCGGATCTGGTTCAAGTCCCACCACGGGCTGGACGTGGAGCAGATCAGCAGGGATCCGGGCCTGTGCGCGTCGGCGATCCTGCAGGACGATCTCTGGGTCGTGGAGAACGCGCCGGAGGACCCGCGGACGCTGCTCAATCCGCTGGTCGCTGGCGAGTTCGGCCTGAAATTCTACGCCGGCGCTCCCCTCAAGACCCGGAGCGGCTACAACCTGGGCACCCTCTGCATTTTGGACTTCGAACCCCGCACCATGACGGACGAGGACAGTGCAAACCTGCGGGACCTGGCCGCGGTGGTCATGACCGACCTGGAGCTGCGCCTTGAGGCAGCAGCCGGGCTGCATGCAGCGTTGGATACCGGCGTCGTCACATAGGGGCGTCAACAGCGCCGCCGGTGCGGCCCATGTAAGGACATGCGCCTTTTCGAGGCGGTCCCAAGCTTTCCCTAGGCTCCAGGCACAACCATGGGGGCAGTCTGAAAGCGCAATTGGGGGCGATATGGACCTGTATTCCAGCTTTAGTTCCGGTCCCCAGCACGTGGGGGGGTCGGCATGCCAGTTTTGGACATCCACGTTAACGACGGATTCGTGCCCATGGTGGACGGCTCGCTGGTCTATCACCGTGGTTTCGGGGACCGCCGCACGGCATTAAACGATCCGAACCCGGCGCTGGCCATGGGCCAGCGGGTCATCACGGCGAACGGCCGGGTCGTGGCGAGCCGGACCTACCCGCTGGGCGCCCCGCTCCCGCCACATGGCAGGCCCGCGCCGCTGCGGCCAGACCCGGCATTCCCCCGGCAGTTCCTTGCCCGCCGCGGATACTGGGCCAGCTTCTTTCCGCCGCGCACGCTGATCGCCGAGACGGGCAGCACCATCGAAATCATGGTCCACAACAACCTCGCGCAGCCGCATGAGATGCGGTTCCACCGCGCGGGGCG
>NZ_JBQCMF010000042.1:0-2726 GCF_051965295.1 Arthrobacter sp. SAFR-023
GCACAAGCCCTCGAGCAAATTCTGGAAGAATCAGCAGCTTAGGACGCGTGTTGCAACGACCGCTGGAATCCGCCCCCATCCCTTCCTCACCTTTCGCCGCCCCAAACCCATCCATTCCTCAGTCGGCATCGGCGAAGCCCGACGCCTGAGGATGATCCAGCCGACTCCTGCGCATTCCCCGTCTGATCAGGCGGATGGCACGCTCGAAGCCGTCCGCCAAATCCTTCTTGCCAAACACAACAACGGTCCACCCGGCTGCCTCGAAGGCTTTGTCACGCCGCCTATCGCTGAAGACTTGGGGCTCGAGAAGGTGGTGGTCGCCGTCGTACTGTATGGCCAGCTTCCGGTGCCTGTACCCGAGATCGGCAGTCGGCCCGATGGTCTTGTCCTCTCGCAGCGGCACCTGCAGCTGAGGCTCCGGAAGGCCTGCGTCCTCCATCGCGAGGCGGAGTAGTGACTCAGGCGCAGAATCCGCCCCGACGCGCATTCGCTCGATCGCGGCGCGCGCCCGGACCACTCCCTGAAGATTCGGATGGCGGCCCACGAGGGACCGCAATCCCTCCAGCGTGTCGAACGGCTCGGTGCGGTCTTCGAATTCCGCTCTCGGGACGCGAATCAGTTCATCGCCCATGCAGACCAGTTCACTCTCCGACAGCCGTCTCGCCATATCAAGCCAGGTGCGGGACCTGCTGCTGATACGGATGCCGTCGGCGAATTCGATCTCGCCCTCCAATGCCAGCACGCTGTGACCGATCACCCCTCTTCGCCGCACTTCCGGCAGGGAATGGGGTTTGCTCAGATGAAGCTCGGTCGAGTCCGCCAGCCAGGGCGGCAGAATTTGGCTTCGGATGCGAGCCGCTGTGACATGCGAGATCCAGGCGCCCGGCGATGCCGCAGAAAGTGCCCGTGCCGCGGCCTCTAGCTCGAAGCTCCAGGTCGTCGGACGGTACAGTTCACGACTTACGTGCGCGACGTCGGCCCGGCGCAGTCTGTTGGGTGGAACACCTGAGGCTTTCGCGGATCCCAAGGTGAATGGGGCAGACACCAGGCTGGCAGGAAGATCGGTTCGTGTTTGCATACGGCATTGTTGCTCGAAACAGACCGGCCCTGCAGAAGTTATCCACAGGCTCGAGTATGCGCCAGCCACATCTGAGGAGGCGTTTGGGCTGAAGCGACGAGACGTGAAGAAGCGTCCGTGCTGAAGCGACGAAAGGTGAGGAAGCGTTGGGGGCGGGGACTACTGAGGACTCGTCGCGGTCCCTGCTGGGGACGCCGCCGCCGGGAGCTGGTCAGCCGGGCGCCCTGCGCCCTGGATGCGACGGCCCTCGCCGCGCCGAAGCGAAATGAAGACGACGGCGACGCTGAGCGCCACCAGCGCGGCAACGTACAGGGCCGTCGGCAGATCCTCGGCCAGGAGGCGCGGAATAGTACGACCTGGCACAGAGACTGCGAAGCCGAACGCCACAGCGATGCCGATGTAGCTGCCGATCATGTTTCCCCTATGCGCGGGTATGTTCCGGCGAACGGCACTGACCAGCCCAAGGGTGACCGTCACGATGGTGAACGCGGAGAGCCCGTGAAGCCAGCTGAAGTGCCCGTTACTGACGATCCAGAAACTGCTGAGGCAGACGTAGTACATGGCCGCGACCCACAGGTGTCCCATGGTCCGGTGGATACGGTCCCGGCGGCGGCGAAGGATCTGGAGCGGGCCAATGGCAAGGACAAAAAGGGCGGCAATAACGTGGCTGGCAAGCAGTACATTCCAAGGCTCCATGCGTCTAGGATAGGAGCACTATCCAGTGGTGTAAATCAAGATAGCCAGCGCGGCAGCAGCTATCCAAGAGGCTCCCGTCCGCCGAGGAAGGAGCAAACATGCAGCTGAAGGAACTCAGCGAGCGGACGGGAGTCTCCCCCGCCAGCATCAAGTTCTACCTCCGCGAGGGGCTGCTGCCCGCGGGCCGATCGGTCCACGCCACCCGGGCGGAGTATGCGGAACTCCACGTGAGCCGGCTGGAACTCATCCAGGCGCTGCGGCGCGTGGTCGGACTGAATATCGCCCAGATCGGTTCCCTGCTCAGGATGGCCGACGACGGCGTCCCCCGCCTTGAGCTCTTGGCCGCAGTCCAGCGCACGGTGCTGGGCCTCGACGCGGTGGGCACCGAGCATGGCGACATGCAGTCGTTGGCGGGAGACGCCGTCGTCCGTTTCCGGAACTGGCCGGACGTGCCGAGCGACGCCAGAAACTCGCTCAATGCCCACTTGGCCCTGATGGAAAGTCTCGGCGTGCAGGTGCCCGACACCTTGCTCGACGCCTACAGCCAAGCGGTGGACGCCATTGCCACGGTGGACATATCGGCCACCATGGCGCCGGACGACGTCAATGAGCTGATCATGACTGCGGCTGTCGGCATGCACTTGCACGGCCAACTGGTCCTGAAGCTGCTGGCCCTTGCCCAGGCGAGCCACGCGATTCGGCGCTACACAAAGGACGCTTAAGCAGCGATGCTCCCCCACCGAAAGGTGAGGGAGCATCGCATGAAAACCTGCAGGAGGTGAGGACGCGTCCGGTTGGAACCTGCAGGACCTGAGGACGCGTCCGGTCAAAACCTGCAGGACCTGAGGACGCGTCCGGTCGAAACCTGCAGGACCTGAGGACGCGTCCGGGGGCGGGGTTTAGCGGTCGAGGTCGCCGCGGATGAAGGCCTCGACCTTTTCGCGGGCGAGGT
>NZ_JBQCMF010000043.1:0-2649 GCF_051965295.1 Arthrobacter sp. SAFR-023
TGTCAACGGCCATTAGGAATTGCCCGTAGGCGGCCAGCATTTCTGCCCGCTGGTGGCCAGTAGAACTGCCCAGTGGTGGCCAGCTGGTTTGCCCGCTTGGGGATGGGGTTTGCTGGCCACCAGTTTGGGGTTTAGTTCAGTGGCATGACGCCCTTTCCGGCCAGGGCCTGGGTGAGGCGGATGGAGTCGCCGGTGGTTTGGCAGACGTGGGCGTGGTGCAGGAGCCGGTCCACAGTCGCGGTGGCCAGGGTTTTGGGCATGAGCTCGTCGAAGCCTGCGGGGTGAAGGTTCGAGGAGACCGCGACGGCCCGTTTTTCATAGGCTGCGTCGACGACCCGGTAGAGGCCTTCGGCGGCGTCGGTGGCCACGGCGAGGAGGCCGATGTCATCCACGACCACGAGATCTGCGCGCAGGATCCTAGCCACGGCCCGGGTGACGGTGTCGTCGGCCCGGTGCGAACGGATCAGGGCGCCGAGGTCCTCAAGGGTGAACCAGGCGACGCGCATCCCTTCTTCGACGGCCTGCTGGCCGAGGGCTTCGAGGAAGAATGTCTTTCCGGTCCCGGAGGGGCCGCAGACGACGAGGTTTTCTTTCCGGTGGATCCATTCCAGGGTGCGCAGGGCCTGTTGGGTCGGTGCCGGGATCGAGGACGCGGCTTCGTCCCAGAGGGCGAACGTCTTGCCGGTCGGGAACCCTGCAGCCTTGCGGCGGGTGGCGAGCATCGACCGGGCCCGGCCCTTGGTCTCCTCCGCGAGCAGTGCTTTGATGACCTCGGCCGGTTCCCAGCGCTGAGCGCGGGCGGTGGCCAACACGTCCGGGGCGATGGCGCGGGCGTGGGGCATTTTCAGTTGCCGCATGAGTGCCTCGAGGTCGGCGGGCAGAGCCGGTGCGGTGCTGTTCGCGGTCGTGATGCTCATCGGGCGCCCTCCCCGGCGCCGGTGGTGCCGAGGCCGGCCCACCCGGCGGTGCCCTGGGTGAGGGACTTGTCCTCCGCGGCGGTGCGCAGCCCGGTGTGGTTTCCGCCCGCGTTCAACAGCGACGCGAGGTCGCCGTGCGCGAAGCGGTGGTGGATCGCGGCAACGCCCAGGGCCTTATCGACCTCGGCAGTCCCCGCGATCTTGGCCAGCGCGACAGCCTCGGCCATCTTCACGTTGATCCGCTGCGCTCCGGCCGCGGCGGCCTCCAGCAGCCAGGTCCTCGCGCCGGCGCCAATGCCCAGGAATTCTGCTTCCGCCGTGGACCGCGGCACGGGTTTGTAGTCGCCGGGCACCTTCTGCTGATGGTCCGGGAAATGTGCGTCCAGGATCGCCGGGGACCCGGGCCGGGCAAGTCGGTGCCGGGCGACCTCGACCGGCCCGCCGGCACCAACATGCACGATCACGACCTGAGCATCCGGGCCGGTCCCGTGGAAGCGGGCGAACACCTCGGCGCCGAGCAGATGGGCAGGCACGGAGTATTGGGCGTTTTCGACCGAGACCATCGGCGTGTTTTCCGGCACCCGGCGCCCGACCCCGTAGGCGAGGGTATGCGCTGTGTCCGGGACGCGGTGCAGGGACGCGGCCTCCTCGGCGAGCATGTCGACCGGGCGGCGGCGGGTGGTCCGGTGCTCGCGCGTGTTGATCTGGTCCATGAACGCGGTGCAGGCCGTCTCGAGCGCGGCGAACGAGGCGTATTCGTCTCGCAGGTTGGTGTCCTTGGGCACCAGGTCTGCCTTGGCGATCTTCACAGACGATTCGACCCCGCCCTTGGATGCCGGGTCCGCCGGCTGGCAGGTGAGCACCTCGACGGAGTAGTGCCTGGCGAACGCCAGCGTCTGCTGGTTACGGACCGGCACGCCGGCCACATGCATGGTGGTGACGGTCTTCTCGTTATCGGTCAGCACATACGTTGGCGCGCCGCCGAGCAGCCGGAATGACCGGTCCAGGGCGGAGAACACGCTCGGCGCCGTCCGGTCACGCAGCGGGATCACGATGCGGAACCGGGACCAGGCCAGCCAGGCGACGAACAGTACGGTCTTGACCCCGTCGATGACGGGCCCGTCGCCGAAATCGTACTGAAGCCAGGCGCCTGGCTCGGTGATCCAGGGACGGTGGACCCTTTTGTTCCCGCGCCGGTAGGCCTCTTTGACCTGGGAAACGGCGCGGCGGGTGGAGCGGTCCGAACCTCGGTAGCCCATCGCGGCGAGCTTGTCATGGATGACATCGGCGCGGATCCGGCCCTTGGACTTTTCGACCCATTCCTCGATCTTTGGAAGCCACTCGTCGGTGACCCGGGGCCGGTCCGTCACACCGCCCGGTGCACGCCCGGCATCACGGGCCTGGACCAGCCGGTCAACAGTGTGGTGGGAACAACCCGACAGCTCCGCTGCACCGCGCAGCGACTTGGTCAGATCATAGGCAGCAAGAATTTTCACGGTTTCTAGGGCATCCTTCATTCAGGGCCTCTTCCTGTCAGCGGATTCGATTCGACACCGACATCCAAACGGGAAGAGGCCCCCGCCGTCTTACGACACGGCGGGACAAGCGAACAATGCGGGCAAACCAAGCGGCCATGGCTGGGCAGAACTCATGGCCACAGGCGGGCAGTCCCGGTGGCCATCAGCGGGCAATTCCGTGGCCATCTACGGGCAGTTTTTCATGGCCGCTAACA
>NZ_JBQCMF010000044.1:0-2187 GCF_051965295.1 Arthrobacter sp. SAFR-023
TGGACCAGCGAAGCGGCACAGTTACCCACGCCGACGATAGCTACACGAATCGGATTTGAAGACACGGAACTCCTTTGGGGGAAAAGCTGTTGCCGGGAGCAGCCGGGATGACCGGGATGGCCGGCAGGGATATAAGCTGTCTCGGACATTCAAAGCGCCGCCCCCGCGGTGCCGATCTCATCCGAATATGCTGCCCTCCATCATCCCCCGAAGGCGTGCCCGCCTGCTATTCCATGATCGGACGGTTGCACCTACCCGAACGGGCAGGTGTGCCCCAGCAGGGACGCCAGGGAAGCGGAACAGCCCAAGTCATGTTCTTGACATTAGGTTGTGAGCTAACGCACTCTGTTGCATAAGCCGAAGCCTGTTGATTACTGCGGAACACCAGAGGGACCCACACGCTTGGGTACCCCCCGCCAAAAATTCAGTAAGGAACCTGTATGACGATCAAAGGTGATGTCACTACCGATCACAACAGCAAAGATAGACAGTACTCCCGCCGGCTCACGACCTCAGACATTAACGTCGTGGACCAGCGGATGCTGAAGAAGGCTCTCGGCGGCACAGTCGTGGGCAACACCATGGAGTGGTACGACGTCGGCGTGTTCGGCTACCTGATCACCACCATGGGGCCGGTGTTCCTGCCGGAAGCGGACAGGACCGTGCAGACGCTGTTCCTCCTGGGCACGTTCGCTGCCACCTTCATTGCCCGCCCGATCGGCGGCGTCGTCTTCGGGTGGCTTGGCGACAAAGTGGGGCGGCAGAAGGTGCTCGCCGCCACCCTCATGCTGATGGCGGCCAGCACGTTCGCCGTCGGCCTCCTGCCCGGCTACGCACAGATAGGCATCTGGGCCGCAGCGCTGCTGGTGCTTCTGAAGCTCGTGCAGGGCTTCTCCACGGGCGGCGAGTACGCCGGCGCCACCACGTTCGTGTGTGAGTATGCCCCCGACAAGCGGCGCGGCTTCTTCGCCAGTTTCCTCGACATGGGCTCCTACATCGGGTTTGCCCTGGGTGCTGCCACCGTCTCCGTCCTGCAGGTCACCCTCGGGGAGGCCGCGATGGAGGAATGGGGCTGGAGGCTGCCGTTCCTGGTGGCCGGGCCGCTGGGCCTGATCGCCATCTACTTCCGGAACAAGATCGAGGAGTCCCCCCAGTTCCAGGCAGCCCTGGACGCGCAGGAGTCCGCCGCCGTCAAAGCCGCCGCTGGCGACTCGGCTGTCGCCAAGGGCCCGCTCGGCCTCATAACAACGTACTGGCGTCCGATCGTACTCGCCATGATCCTCGCCGGCGCTGCCAACACCGTTGGTTACGCGCTGACGTCCTACATGCCGACGTACCTGACCGAATCCAAGGGCTATGACCCCGTTCATGGGACATTGCTGACCATTCCGGTGCTGGTGGTGATGGCCCTGTGCATCCCGCTCACCGGCAAGCTTTCGGACCGCATCGGGAGGCGTCCCGTGCTGTGGATCGGCGCCGGAAGCACCGTCCTGTTTGCCGTCCCTGCATTCACCCTGATCGGCATTGGCGAGCTCTGGTCCACGTTGGCGGGCCTGTCACTGGTTGCCTTCCCCGTGACGTTTTATGTGGCTAACCTCGCCTCGGCGCTGCCTGCACTGTTCCCCACCTCAAGCCGCTACAGCGGCATGGGCATCGCCTACAACTTCTCGGTGGCGATCTTCGGCGGGACAACGCCGTTCGTGATCCAAGGCCTGATCGCGGCCACGGGCGACGACATGGCCCCCGCCTACTACCTGGTGGGCACCTCGGTCATCGGTGCGATTGCCATCTATTTCCTTCGCGAATCCGCCGGCCGCCCGCTGCCCGGCTCCATGCCCAGCGTGGACACGGAAGCCGAGGCGCAGGAGCTCATCGCCGCCCAGGACACCAGTCCAGTGCTGCGTTAGCCGCGCTTTCCACACATCAAGGTGCCCCCGTCGTATGAACGACGGGGGCACCTTCTTTTATGCCAGCTTTGTATTAGACCAACGCCAACAGCGGCGCGTCCTCCCAGTCCCGCACCAAATCAAGCGCTCCCAGCACGAGGCCGAAGGTGTCGTCGGGGTCGAGGCGGCGGAGTTCTTCTGCGAGGCAGTCGCGGAGGCTGCGTCGTGGGAGGGAGATGCGTTGTGCGGGTTGGCCGGGTTGGGTGAGTTCGGCGATGGAGAGGCCGGGGCGGAAGAGTTG
>NZ_JBQCMF010000045.1:0-1713 GCF_051965295.1 Arthrobacter sp. SAFR-023
GATCTGGTACTCATCCTCAATCAACAGGGCAATCTTTGATCCATGCAAACTCATGGGTGACTCACTTTCTCGTTGTGCTCTTTGTGGTGGTAATCCCTGCGGGATGCCGGACGGCGTCTGGCGAATCTTCGGGGCTGCCGGCCCCACGGGCTTGCTGCTCCTGCCCTGAACCCACGCGGTCGTCAGGCGTGTGGAGCTTACGGTCACGGCTGCGGAATGCGGAATCGCACGCCTTCCCAGAAGAACGTCAAGAGGCGCTGGCTCGGTGTCAGGTTGGGATGTGCCACAACTCGCGTATGCGTCTTGCAAGGCGCGAGTTGCTGGTCGCACGAATGCAAACGGCAGGGATATTGCAGGCGGGCCGAACTCGGTTGCAAGACGAATCTCCGGGCCCAAACGCAGGGTCCCGGAGCCCGCGTGTCATTCTGCATTTCCTGTTTGCGATGTCAACGACGCCGTCGGTGCGGCCCTGCTATAGGTTCTTGTGGAGTTGGTGAGCCTTTGACTCGGTCTGGGTGCTGCTGTCACGGGGTTCCAGTCCGATGGCTTTGTAGCAGTCGTCCATTAGCTCCATGGTCCGGACGGCGTCTGCGCTGTCTGTGGGCATGGGGATTCCGTGCCGGATGAGGCCGGCGAAGGCGTCCAGCTGGTAGGTGTAGGAGGATCTTGTGCCCAGGTGCTCGATCCGTTGGCCGTCACTGGTGTTCACCTTGAGGCTGTCGTCGGTATGAGGGAGGATGAAATTTGCCACTGTGGCTTGTCCCTTGCTTCCAACGACGCGGTAGGTCATTTCGGCTCGGGTTCCATTCATGTTGCATTGTGCCGTCGCGGTGACTCCCGAGGGATAGACCAAGTCGGCGTCAACCCATTCGTCGACTCCGGGCAGGCCGGAGCGTTCGGCTCCCCGGGCGTTGATGAGAGTGGGATTACCCCCTGCCAAGGGGGCCATGGCGCGGATGGCGTGGAGGCTGTAGCAGCCCAGGTCCATCAGCGCTCCCCCCGCCAGGGGCAGTGACCACCTTGGGTCTTCCGGTGGTGGAGGTGGAATCATCACCATGGTCTCCACGCGTCGAAGCTCGCCGAGTTCCCCCGAGGCGACGAGTTCGTGGAGCCGCTTCGTGACAGGGTGGTAAAGATAGTGGAAGCCGTCCACGACCTTGACGCCCGCACGTTCCCCTGCATCGCGCACATTCCTGGCTTCTGTCGCGTTTGCGGCGAACGGTTTCTCCGACAGGACGTGTTTTCCTGCGGCGATGGCCGCCAGGTTCCAAGGGGCGTGCAGCGAGTTGGCCAGGGGGTTGTAGACCGCTTCGATCTCCGGGTCATTAACAAGATCTTCGTAGGAGCCGAGTACCCGTTCCACGCCATGCTGGCCGGCGAAGGCCTGTGCCCGGTCCCGGTCGCGGGCTGCGACAGCGACCAGCCGTGCACCCGTCAGCCTTGCAGGTTCAACGATGGATGTCGGGCTGATGCGGGATGCTCCCAGGATGCCGATGCGCAGCGGTGCTTCTTCTTCGTCCATCTGTCTGGTCCTTTCCGGCTTCTGTCGATTTCTCCATACCGTCTTGATCACGGCGCCTCACGCCCAGCGCCTGGCTATTGCTTGAAGGCGGCGTCGAAGCTGGTTTGGGAGGAGGGGAAGTCGAACTTCTTCAGCGCGGCGAGGGCTTCGGGGGCGCCGTGGAGGCGGTCCATGCCGGCGTCTTCCCACTC
>NZ_JBQCMF010000046.1:0-1379 GCF_051965295.1 Arthrobacter sp. SAFR-023
CATGCCACCGAGAACCTTCTCCACGCGGAGGACAAGGGCTACCACAAGAGCCTCAAACCGCGGCAGATCCAGATGATCGCCATCGGCGGCGCGATCGGCACCGGCCTGTTCCTCGGCGCCGGCGGCCGGCTCAACGCTGCCGGGCCATCCCTGGTCATCGCCTACGCTGTCTGCGGCTTCTTCGCCTTCCTGATCCTGCGCGCCCTCGGTGAACTGGTGCTGCACCGGCCCTCGTCGGGCTCGTTCGTCTCCTACGCCCGTGAATTCTTCGGCGAGAAGGCAGCCTTCGTCTCGGGCTGGTTCTACTGGATCAACTGGGCCACCACCACCATCGTGGACATCACCGCCGCCGCCCTCTACATGAACTTCTTCGGCAACTACATCCCCTGGATGGCCGACGTCCCCCAGTGGGTCTGGGCACTGACCGCCCTCGTCGTCGTCCTCTGCCTGAACCTCGTTTCCGTCAAGGTCTTCGGCGAAATGGAATTCTGGTTCGCCATCATCAAGGTCGCCGCCCTCGTGGCGTTCCTCCTCATCGGCACCTACTTCGTCATCTTCGGCACCCCCGTCCCCGGCCAGGAAACCGGCTTCAGCCTCATCACCGACAACGGCGGCATCTTCCCCAACGGCCTGCTGCCCATGATCATCCTCATGCAGGGCGTCCTGTTCGCCTACGCCTCCATCGAACTCGTCGGCACCGCAGCCGGCGAAACCGAAAACCCCGAAAAGATCATGCCCAAGGCCATCAACTCCGTGGTGTTCCGCATCGCCGTGTTCTACGTCGGCTCCGTCATCCTGCTGGCCCTGCTGCTGCCCTTCACCTCCTACCAGAAGGGCGTCAGCCCCTTCGTGACGTTCTTCGGCTCGATCGGCATCCAGGGCGTGGACGTCATCATGAACCTCGTGGTCCTCACCGCAGCCCTGTCCTCCCTCAACGCCGGCCTCTACTCCACCGGCCGGATCCTGCGCTCCATGTCCGTAGCCGGCTCCGCCCCCAAGTTCGCCCAGCGCATGAACAAAGCCGGTGTCCCCTACGGCGGCATCGCCATCACCGCCGGCGTCTCCCTGCTCGGCGTCCCGCTGAACTACCTCGTCCCCTCGCAGGCCTTCGAGATCGTCCTGAACATCGCCTCCGTAGGCATCATCGTCACCTGGGCCACCATCGTCCTGTGCCAGATCCAGCTCAAGCGCTGGGCGGACAAGGGCTGGCTCAAACGCCCCTCCTTCCGGATGTTCGGCGCGCCCTACACCGGCTACCTGTCCCTGCTGTTCCTCATCGGCGTACTCGTCATGGTCTTCATCGACTCACCCCTCACGCTCCTGGTCACCCTCATCGCCATCGCCCTCATGGTCGCCGGCTGGTACGCCTGCCGCAAACG
>NZ_JBQCMF010000047.1:0-1284 GCF_051965295.1 Arthrobacter sp. SAFR-023
CGTGGCTGCAGGAGAAGATACCTCCCATATCCTCAGCGGGTTGACTAACCAGCTGCCTGATCGTGATCCGGAAGAGACCGCCGAGTGGGTTGAGTCCCTGGATGCGCTGATCAGGGAACAGGGCACGGAGCGTGCCCAATACATCATGCGCAGTCTCCTGCAGCGTGCCGGGGCGCAGAGCGTCGGGGTTCCGATGGTGACCACCACGGACTATGTGAACACGATCCCGGTGGACCAGGAAGCGCAGTTCCCGGGCAACGAGGAGTACGAGCGCCGCTACCGGGCGTACATGCGCTGGAACGCCGCGGTGATGGTGCACCGGGCGCAGCGGCCCGAGATCGGGGTCGGCGGGCACATCTCCACCTACGCCGGCGCCGCGACCCTGTACGAGGTCGGGTTCAACCACTTCTTCCGCGGCAAGGACCACCCCGGCGGCGGGGACCAGGTGTTCTTCCAGGGCCACGCGTCCCCGGGCATGTACGCCCGGGCATTCATGGAAGGCCGGCTCTCCGAGGAGGACCTGGACGGGTTCCGGCAGGAGAAGTCCAAGGAAGGCCACGCCCTCTCCTCCTACCCGCACCCGCGGCTGATGCCGCACTTCTGGGAGTTCCCGACCGTGTCGATGGGCATCGGCCCGATGAACGCGATCTACCAGGCCCAGTCCAACCGGTACCTGCACAACCGGGGCCTGAAAGACACCGCGGACCAGCAGGTCTGGGCGTTCCTGGGCGACGGCGAAATGGACGAGCCCGAGTCCCGCGGCCTGCTCCAGCTCGCCGCGAACGAGAACCTGGACAACCTGAACTTCGTGATCAACTGCAACCTCCAGCGCCTGGACGGGCCGGTGCGCGGCAACGGCAAGATCATGCAGGAACTCGAGGCGTTCTTCCGCGGCGCGGGCTGGAACGTGATCAAGGTCGTCTGGGGCCGGGAATGGGATGACCTGCTCACCCGCGACGCCGACGGGTCGCTGGTGAAGATCATGAACGAAACCCCGGACGGGGACTACCAGACCTACAAGGCCGAATCCGGCGGGTTCGTCCGCGAACACTTCTTCGGCAAAACCCCGCAGACCAAGGACCTCGTCGCCGACCTCTCCGACGACGAGATCTGGAACCTCAAGCGCGGCGGGCACGACTACCGCAAGGTCTACGCCGCGTACAAGGCCGCGACCGAATTCAAGGGCAAACCCACCGTGATCCTGGCCAAAACGGTCAAGGGCTACGGCCTGGGCCCGCACTTCGAAGGCCGCAACGCCACCCACCAGATGAAAAAACTCACCCT
>NZ_JBQCMF010000048.1:0-1264 GCF_051965295.1 Arthrobacter sp. SAFR-023
AAGAAGCAAAGAACGTAGTCCTACTCGGCCCGCCGGGCACCGGGAAAACCCATCTGGCCGTCGGGATCGGAATCCGGGCCGCACGCGCCGGGCATCGCGTCCTGTTCGACACAGCGACCGGGTGGGTATCGAGACTGGCCGAAGCCCACGACCGCGGACGGCTACCCCAGGAACTGGCCAAGTTGCGCCGTTACACGCTGCTCATCGTTGACGAAGTCGGTTACATCCCTTTCGACCAGGACTCGGCCAATCTGTTTTTCCAGCTGGTCTCATCCCGCTATGAACACGCCTCCCTGGTACTTACCAGCAACCTCGCCTTCAGTAGGTGGGGCGAGGTCTTCAGCGACGCGACAGTGGCCTCGGCGATGATCGACCGGATCGTTCACCACGCAGAAGTCCTGAACCTCACCGGCAGCAGCTACCGGCTCCGGAACAAGACAAGAACCCAGCTCAAGGCACAATAGAACAGTAACCCGTGGCCCTGTTTTCAGTTGGCAAAACTGGCCCTATTTTCGGTTGGCGTTAACACAGATTGGACTACACCTCAACCTGACGTCAGGAACACACTCAAAGCGGTCCCATTAGGGTCCCTATTTGGTAGTGCTTACGCACACTTGCGGAGGTCCTACATATCAACCTGACGCGTCTGTTGTTCCCGGGAGCCGGGCGACGGCGGGAGTCTCGTGTGAGTTTGGGTCACAGTGGCTGTGTCTATGCGTCACCGTTCCGTCATGTCGACATCCAGCAGCTCGGCCATGAAGGAATACGAAAGACCAGCCAGGCGGATACCTAACTTCCGGACGTCGGGCCAACAGCCTCCACTGCATCATGCAGTAGACGCAGAAGGTAACCATGAACAGGCAACGACGCGAAAACCAGAGATGCCGGGGTGATAGGCGGTGTGAGCATTATGAGCCAAGTGCACGGCAATGCTGTTTCTCAACGGAGCAAGGTTTTGCGCTAGAGCATCTGCGAGCGATTGGCGGAACCGATTCCGGAACAACTTCGGCACAAGTCATGTCGCACTCCCCCAGACCCACCATGAACAAGCAGAACAGTAACCACGAACCGAGAAGGAGCAGCCTGGTGAACACAAGAAAAGGAACCCGACGAGAAATTTTCTCAGGTCAGGTAACAAGCACCAAGACCACCGACCACGGAACGAAGAACCAGCCAACCAAACCACCTGTTAGCGGCCATGAAAAACTGCCCGTAGATGGCCACGGAATTGCCCGCTGATGGCCACCGGGACTGCCCGCCTGTG
>NZ_JBQCMF010000049.1:0-1261 GCF_051965295.1 Arthrobacter sp. SAFR-023
GGCGGATTCCAGCGGTCGTTGCAACACGCGTCCTAAGCTGCTGATTCTTCCAGAATTTGCTCGAGGGCTTGTGCGGGGGTTTTCCAGCCGAGTGTTTTGCGTAGGCGGCCGTTGAGCCCGGCGGCGGCGTAGTCGAGGTCCTCACGCGTGACGGTGGTCAGGTCCATCCCTTTGGGGAAGTACTGGCGCAAGAGCCCGTTGGTGTTCTCGTTCGTGCCGCGCTGCCAGGGCGAGTGAGGGTCGCAAAAGTACACATCCGCTCCGGTGGCGACCTTGACGCGGTCATGGATTCCGACCATCTCCGCGCCCTGGTCCCAGGTCAGGGACCGGCGCAAGTGGGCGGGCAGCATGGGCAGGGTTTCCTGGATGGCGGCCAGCACCTGCTCGCCGGTGTGGCCGTTGGGCAGGTGCAGGAGCATCACGAAGCGGCTGCTGCGTTCCACTAGCGTTCCGATCGCCCCGGTGCCGGGGGTGCCGATGACCAGGTCGCCCTCCCAATGTCCGGGAACGGCCCGATCATCGGCCTCCGCCGGGCGCTCACTGATCAGCAGCTCCTTCGGGACCCGTGGCTTCCGCATCCCGGCCCGCCGGTTTGGTTGGCGCACCGCACGCCCGGTCCGCAGGGCCGCGGAGAGCTCGGCTCTCAGCCCGCCGCGGCCCTGGATGTAAATGCACTGATAGATCGTCTCCGGGCTGATGCGCATGCTCTCATCATCAGGGAAATCGATCCGCAGCCGGACACTGATCTGCTCCGGAGACAACCGCTCACGGGCCGTCAGCATCCCGGCAACGTAGAGCGCCAGGGCCTCATTGGATGCCAGCTTCCGGGCCTTGGGCCGCCGTGCCAGCTTCTGGGCCCGGTTCTGGGCCGCGGACGCCAGGTAGGGGCGTTGGCCCCCGTTGCGGACGTTCCGGGCCAGCTCCCGGCTAATGGTGGACGGGCTCCGGCCCAGACGACGGCCGATCTCGCGCGCACTGCACCCTTCCGCGCGCCACACAGCGACCAACTCACGCTCATCAAAGGACAGGTACCGCCCACACGGGGGCGCAATCGAAGGATCCACCCCACCATGCTGACGGACGATCCCGCGCGCCGCCGTAGCGGAAAGCCCGGCAACCTCCGCGGCCACCTCATCGGACAACCCGGAAGACCTCGCCTCCCAGAACACCCGCACAACCTCACGCAACACCTCAGGCCGACCAAAACGTCCCACAACACCACCAATCACTCAGGTGTTGCAACGACCCCTAGAACCTGCCG
>NZ_JBQCMF010000050.1:0-1239 GCF_051965295.1 Arthrobacter sp. SAFR-023
GAGCTCATGTCCTTGCCGGTCTCGCGCATGGTCACGATGACCTCGTCCAGCGAGACCCGGTGCGAGCCGTCGCCCCACAGCGCCATCTTGGCCGCGTTGATGGCCTTCGCGGCGGCGATCGCGTTCCGTTCGATGCAGGGCACCTGGACCAGCCCGCCAATGGGATCGCAGGTCAGGCCCAGGTTGTGTTCCATCGCGATTTCGGCGGCGTTCTCCACCTGCGCGGGCGTGCCTCCCATGACCTCGGCCAGGCCAGCGGCGGCCATTGACGACGCCGAACCCACCTCGCCCTGGCAGCCCACCTCCGCCCCGGAAATGGACGCCTGTTCCTTGTACAGCACCCCGACGGCACCGGCGGCGAGCAGGAACTTCACCACGACGTCGTCGCGGTCTTCCTGGCTGGCCTGATCCATACCCGGAGCGAAGTGCAGCGCGTAGTACAGCACTGCCGGGATGATGCCGGCGGCGCCGTTCGTCGGGGCGGTCACCACCCGGCCGCCCGAAGCGTTCTCCTCGTTGACCGCCAGCGCGATCAGGTTCACCCACTCCTGCCAGTACTTGGGGTCCCGGTCCTTGTCCTCCTTCAGGAGGCGTTCGTGCCAGTCGGGAGCACGACGGCGGACCTTCAGTCCGCCGGGCAGCAGCCCCTCGCGCTTCAGGCTGACCTCCACGCAACCCTCCATCACGGAGTAGATGTGGAGCAGTCCCGCCCGGATGTCCTCCTCGGACCGGGATGCGCGCTCGTTGACCAGCATGATGTCCGCGATAGACAGGCCCTGTGCGCAGCAGTGCTCCAGCAGCTCCGCCGCTGTTCGGAACGGCAGCGGCAGTTCCTTCTTGGACTCGTCCAGTTCCTGCTGCGCCGCATCCTCCTCGCCCTCGCGGACAATAAACCCGCCACCAACGGAGAAGAACGTGGCCTTCCGGAGCTCGGAGCCGGCCGCATCAAAAACCGTAAAGGTCATGCCGTTGGTGTGCCGCGGCAGGATCGTCAGCGGCCGGAGCACCATGTCCTTGACCCCGTACGGCAGCGGCACGGACCCGGCCAGCTGCAGAGTGCCAGATTCGGCAATGGCTGCCAGCCGATCCTCGACCTCATCGGGAAGGATCAGCTCGGGGTGGAAGCCCTCCAGGCCCAGCAGGATGGCCGTCATGGTGCCGTGCCCGTGCCCGGTTGCCGCGAGCGAGCCATACAGGTCCACCCGCAGCGACGCCACGGTCTCCAGCTTCCCGGAGGAT
>NZ_JBQCMF010000051.1:0-1122 GCF_051965295.1 Arthrobacter sp. SAFR-023
TGAGGACGCGTCCGGGGGCGGGGTTTAGCGGTCGAGGTCGCCGCGGATGAAGGCCTCGACCTTTTCGCGGGCGAGGTCGTCGTTGAACTGCTCCGGCGGGGACTTCATGAAGTAGCTCGAGGCCGAGACCAACGGGCCGCCGACGCCGCGGTCCAGGCCGATCTTCGCCGCACGGATCGCATCGATGATCACACCCGCGGAGTTCGGCGAATCCCAGACCTCCAGCTTGTACTCCAAAGACACCGGCGCGTCACCGAAGTTCCGGCCCTCCAGCCGGACGAACGCCCACTTCCGGTCATCGAGCCACTGCACGTAATCGGACGGGCCAATGTGGACATCCTTCGCGGCCAGCTCGGCCTCGACGTTGGACGTCACGGCCTGGGTCTTGGAGATCTTCTTCGACTCCAGCCGGTCCCGCTCGAGCATGTTCTTGAAGTCCATGTTGCCGCCCACGTTCAGCTGGTACGTGCGGTGCAGCGTCACACCACGGTCCTCGAACAGCTTCGCCATCACACGGTGCGTGATGGTCGCACCGATCTGGCTCTTGATGTCATCACCCACGATCGGCACACCCGCAGCAGTGAACTTATCAGCCCACTCCTTCGTCCCGGCGATGAACACCGGCAGCGCGTTCACGAACGCCACACCCGCGTCGATCGCGGCCTGCGCATAAAACTCCGCGGCCTCCTGCGACCCGACCGGCAGGTAGCAGACCATGACATCGGCCCTGGCGTCCTTCAGGGCCTGGACAACATCGACCGGCTCCTCCGTGGACTGCTCGATGGTCTCCAGGTAATACCGCCCCAGCCCATCCAGGGTGTGCCCGCGCTGCACCGTCACACCCGTCGGCGGGACCTCGGCCAGCTTAATGGTGTTGTTCTCGCTCGCCAGGATCGCATCAGCCAGGTCATGTCCGACCTTCTTGCCATCGACATCGAACGCGGCCACAAACTGCACATCATTGACGTGGTACTTGCCGAACTCCACGTGCATCAGACCCGGAATCGTGGCCTGGGGGTCGGCATCCCGGTAGTAATGGACACCCTGGACCAGCGAAGCGGCACAGTTACCCACGCCGACGATAGCTACACGAATCGGATTTGAAGACACGGAACTCCTTTG
>NZ_JBQCMF010000052.1:0-1049 GCF_051965295.1 Arthrobacter sp. SAFR-023
CCGGATTCCGATCCCGACGGCCAGATGGGTTTTCCCGGTGCCCGGCGGGCCGAGTAGGACTACGTTCTTTGCTTCTTCCAGAAAGACCCCAGTGCCAAGATGAGCGACGAGGTTCCGGTCCGCGGTAGGCTGGTGGTCGAAGTTGAACTCTTCCAGCAGCTTGTGTCCGGGGAACCTCGCGGCCCTGATCCGCAGGGCGGCCCCGGAGGCTTCGCGTTCGGCGACCTCGCGGGAGAGGACGGCGGCGAGGTATTCCTCGTGTGACCAGCCTGCTGCCCGTGCCCGGTCGCCGAGGGATCGGTAGCCGTCGGCGATTCGTGGGGCGCGCAGTGCGCGGGCGTAGTAGTCGATGTCCTTCACCGCCCCGTTCACCGTCCTGCCCCGGAGAGCTCGCGGGCATCGTCGGGGATGGCGACGCCGAACAGTTCGTCATAGATCGACAGGTCCCGTTTCTCCACCACTGTGGACCGTCCGGCCTTGACGCTGCGGTGGATCCGTCGGAGGGAGGCGGCCTGTCCACGTGCCCGGGGTCAGTGAAGATCTGGTGTCTGGCCCACCGCCGCTCGTGGCTGGCAAGCAGCCGGCCGTCGGCGCTCACGGTCACCTTTTCCAGGTCTGCTTCGACGTCCACGATCCGTCCGATCGCGCCCGGGTCCACGGAGTAGTCGTTGGAGAAGACCCGCACGTAGTTGTCCCTTGGCAGCCGGACGCTGCTGCGGAAGGCGAACTCGGGCGCCACCGGCGTCAACGGGCGCATCGCTTCCCTGTCGCGGACCATGAGCTCGGCCGGGCGGCCGTGCCGGGTCCGGGAGTAGCGGGCGTTCGCCCGCGGCAGCCAGTCCGCGAGCTGGTCGTTGAAATCCAGCGGGGACGCGAACGTCCGGCCGGGCATGAAGCCCTGGCGGAAGTAACGGTTCATCCGCTCCACGATGCCCTTGGATTCGGGATCCCGTGGCGGCAGCTGCCGGATCTCGCAGCCCAGCACGCCGGCGAACGCCGCCGCCGGCTCGGTCAGCCGCCCCTGGCCGATCCCTGATTCGTTGTCCCAG
>NZ_JBQCMF010000053.1:0-1029 GCF_051965295.1 Arthrobacter sp. SAFR-023
ACCAGCCGCACAGCGAGCAGCACCTGTCCAAGCGTTCGGTATCACGGAGTGAGGTCGCGGCGCCGGAACAGGTAGGCAGCGATCCCTGCTCCGGCGAGGGCAATGGTGGTCAGGGTCAGGGCAGCTTCGGGGTCGAACGGCTCGACAGGCATCGCCGCGGAGTGCCGGAACGGGCTCACATCCTGCAGCCAGGCAGGCAGGCGCAGCAGCTCACCGAACTGACCCAGGACCAGGCCGCCGGCCAACATGGCCCACCCCAACGGAATACTCACCCTGGGCACCGCGGCGAAGGCCACCGCCGTTGCCGCGACGAAGACGGCGGCGGCCGGGACGTGCGCCAACGCGGAGCCGATCAGCAGGCCGGGCGGGCCGTTGCCCACGCCGGAGAGGGTGAGGCCGGCGGTGGCCGCGGTCCCGGCGACGGCGGCCACGACCGTGGCAGAGGCCGCGGCGAGGATCAGGTTCGCGCCAAGCCACCGGGCCCGGGAGCGGGGCGTGGCCAGGAGGAGTTCGGCCCTGCCCTCGGCTTCCTCTGTGCGGAGCCGCAGCATGGCCTGGATGCCGGCGGCAGCGGCCAGGACACCGGCGATGCCCAGCAGGGCAGCGGTGAACACATCGATGATCTCTGCCCGGGTCCCCGGGACGAGGCGAAGGATCAGCTCCCGGAGTGAGTCATTGCCGCCGATCACGTCACTGACCACGGGCCCGAGGCTTCCGGCGATGCCACCGAGCAGGGCTGCGAAGAGGCACCAGCCGATCAGGGTGGGCTGCTGTTGGCGCCACGCCAGGCCCAGGAAGGAGGCACCACCCGCGCCGGCTCGCTCCGGGCCTGCACGTTCGGGCAGCAGGCTGGCGCCCAGATCCCTGCGATTTCGGAGCACCATGACGGCAACGGCCAGGGCGGTGGCCGCTGCGGCCAGGACCAGCAGCGGCGCGGGGTCAGCGGCAGAGAAGGGCCTGGAGCGTTGGCCCCACCCGATGGGCGAGAACAGCGAAACCCATCCGCTGGTGACCCTGGTCAGATCGGCG
>NZ_JBQCMF010000054.1:0-1006 GCF_051965295.1 Arthrobacter sp. SAFR-023
TCCAGGTCCAGGTTGCCGGCCTTGTAGTGGGCCACGAGCATCGGGAAGTCCCGGGACGGCAGGCAGTCCCCGTACCAGGAGGACTTCAGCGACCCGCCCCGGCCGAAGACATCCAGCAGCGGCAGCTCCAAGACCATCTCCGGGGTCGGGACGCCGACCAGGACCACCCGGCCGGCGAGATCGCGGGCGTAGAAGGCCTGCTTGTAGGTTTCGGGCCGGCCGACGGCCTCGATCACCACGTCCGCGCCGTTGCCGTTCGTCAGGGCCCGGATCGCCTCGACCGGGTCGGAGGTGCGGGAGTTCACCCCGTGCGTGGCGCCCAGGGACTTGGCCATCTGAATCTTGTTCTCGTCAATGTCCACGGCGATGATCGTCGTCGCCCCGGCGAGCTTCGCCCCGGCGATCGCGGCGATCCCCACCCCGCCGCAGCCGATCACGGCCACCGACTCCCCGCGCTTGACCTCACCGGTGTTGATCGCCGCGCCAATACCGGCCATCACACCACAGCCCAACAGGCCCACGGCGGCCGGGTCCGCGTCCTCATCGACCTTCGTGCACTGCCCGGCGGCGACGAGGGTCTTCTCCGCGAACGCACCGATCCCCAGCGCCGGGGACAGCTCCGTGCCGTCCTCCAAAGTCATCTTCTGGGTGGCGTTGGCCGTGTTGAAGCAGTACTGCGGCTGGCCCTTCGCACACGCCCGGCACTGCCCGCACACCGCACGCCAGTTCAGGATCACCCGGTCACCCGGGACAACCTCGGTCACACCCTCACCCACAGCGGAGACAACACCGGTGGCCTCATGGCCCAACAGATACGGGAACTCATCCCCGATCCCGCCCAGCTTGTAATGCAGGTCCGTATGGCACACCCCGCAGGTCAGGATGTCCACCAGGGCCTCGCCCGGGCCCGGATCCGGCACCAGGATCGTCTCCACCGACACCGGAGCGTCCTTCGCCCTGACAACAACAGCCTTGACTTTATGAACCATGAGTAAGTGTTCCTTTC
>NZ_JBQCMF010000055.1:0-984 GCF_051965295.1 Arthrobacter sp. SAFR-023
AAAACGGTCAAGGGCTACGGCCTGGGCCCGCACTTCGAAGGCCGCAACGCCACCCACCAGATGAAAAAACTCACCCTGGACGACCTGAAGAAGTTCCGCGACCACCTGCGGATCCCGGTCACGGATGAGCAGCTGGAGAAGGACCCGTACCGTCCTCCGTACTTCCACCCGGGCACGGACGCACCGGAAATCAAGTACCTGCTCGAGCGCCGCGCAGCTCTCGGCGGTTCCGTTCCGGAACGGCGTTCGAAGCACGCGGACATCGAGCTGCCCGAGGCGAAGACCTACGAGGTGGCCAAGCGCGGTTCGGGCAAGCAGCAGGCCGCCACCACCATGGCCTTCGTCCGCCTGCTCAAGGACCTGATGCGGGATAAGAACTTCGGCAAGCACATCGCGCCGATCATCCCGGATGAGGCCCGCACGTTCGGCATGGACGCGTTCTTCCCGACAGCGAAAATCTACAACCCCAAGGGCCAGAACTACCTGTCCGTGGACCGGGACCTGGTCCTGGCCTACAAGGAATCCGCCCAGGGCCAGCTGATCCACCCCGGCATCAACGAAGCAGGCGCCGTGGCAGCCTTCACCGCCGCCGGCACCGCCTACGCCACCCACGGCGTGCCCCTGGTCCCGGTCTACGTGTTCTACTCCATGTTCGGCTTCCAGCGCACCGGCGACGCCTTCTGGGCCGCCGCCGACCAGATGACCCGCGGGTTCATCATCGGCGCCACCGCCGGACGGACCACCCTCACCGGCGAAGGCCTCCAGCACGCCGACGGACACTCCCCGCTGCTGGCCTCCACCAACCCCGCCGTGGTCACCTACGACCCCGCCTACGGCTACGAAATGGGCCACATCGTCCGCGACGGCCTCGAACGCATGTACGGGCACGACTCGACCGACCGTAACCTGATGTACTACCTCACGGTCTACAACGAGCCGATCGTCCAGCCCGCGGAACCGGAGAACCTCGACGTCGAAGGTGTC
>NZ_JBQCMF010000056.1:0-965 GCF_051965295.1 Arthrobacter sp. SAFR-023
ACCTCGCCCGCGAAAAGGTCGAGGCCTTCATCCGCGGCGACCTCGACCGCTAAACCCCGCCCCCGGACGCGTCCTCACTTCCTGCAGGTTTTGACCGGACGCTCCATCACTCCCTGCAGGTTTTGACCGGACGCTCCATCACTCCCTGCAGGTTTTGACCGGACGCGTCCTCACCTCCTGCAGGTTTTTCATGCGATGCTCCTTCACCTTAGGTGGGGGAGCACCGCTGCTTAAGGGATGCGGGGGCTACCCGGCCAGGACTGTGGGACGGCCGAGTCGCTGTGCCGCGGCGGCGTGGTAGCTGTCGAGGGTAAGGGCGGCGGTGCGTTGCCAGCCGGAGTTTGCCGCGTGGATAGCGGCGGCAGTGCCCATGTCGCAGCGGGTGGCGGGGTCGTCGTGGAGGGCTTCGAGGGCGTCGGCCCAGTCGGCGGCGTCGTGGCCGTCCACCAAAAGCCCGGTGTGGCCGTCAATGACGGTGCGGGGCAGGCCGCCCACCCGTGTGGCCACCACGGGGGTGCCGCAGGCTTGCGCCTCCAGGGCCACAAGCCCGAACGATTCGCTGTAGGAGGGCATGACGACGACGTCGGCCGAGCGGTACCACGAGGCCAGCTGCGGTGCGCCGACCGGCGGATGGTGGGTGTGAAAATATCAACCTCCACGCCGGAGTCCGCGAGGGCGGCGGCGAGACCGCGGATGTAGACGTTCATGCCGCCGGCGTCGCCGGAACCGGGCTGTTCCATGGGGGAGGTGTGCAGCGACAGGAAAGCCACGCGCTTGAGTGGGGTCACGGCCCATTCCTTCTGGTCTGTTACGTCTGCTAAAGGGGTACACGAACGGCCCCCGTCTCCAGGACGGGGGCCGTTCAGCTTCAACTGTGTCTTAGTGGGTCACGTTGGCGAGGGTTTCGCGTTCGGCGGCGATGGTGGTGTTCTCGCCGTGTCCGGTCCTGACGGTTGTTTCCGGTG
>NZ_JBQCMF010000057.1:0-952 GCF_051965295.1 Arthrobacter sp. SAFR-023
CCCGCCCGTACACCCTGTTCACCGGCCAGTGGGCCGACCTGCCCTTCGAGGAAGTCGCCAAGCTCGCGTCCGGCTGGGGCTACGACGGCCTGGAAATCGCCGTCTCCGGCGACCACCTGGACGCCTGGCGCTGGGACGAACCCGGCTACGTCGAATCCAAACTCGCCATCCTGGACAAATACAACCTCAAGGTCTGGGCGATCTCCAACCACCTCAAGGGCCAGGCCGTATGCGATGACCCGATCGACTTCCGCCACGAAGCCATTGTCGGGTCCAAGGTCTGGGGCGACGGCGACCCCGAAGGCGTCCGGCAGCGCGCCGCCGAGGAAATGAAACACACCGCCCGCCTCGCCAAGGCCCTCGGGGTGGACACCGTCGTCGGCTTCACCGGCTCCTCCATCTGGCAATACGTGGCCATGTTCCCGCCCGTCCCCGAAAAAGTCATCGACGCCGGCTACCAGGACTTCGCCGACCGCTGGAACCCCATCCTGGACGTCTTCGACGAATGCGGCGTCCGCTTCGCCCACGAGGTCCACCCCTCCGAGATCGCCTACGACTACTGGACCACCGTCCGCACTCTCGAAGCGATCGGGCACCGCGAAGCGTTCGGCCTGAACTGGGACCCCTCGCACTTCATGTGGCAGGGCATCGACCCGGTCTCCTTCATCTGGGACTTCAAGGACCGGATCTACCACGTGGACTGCAAGGACACCAAGCTCCGCCCCACCGGCCGGAACACCGTGATGGGCTCGCACCTGCCCTGGGGCGACCCGCGCCGCGGCTGGGACTTCGTCTCCGCAGGACGCGGCGACGTCCCCTGGGAATCCTCCTTCCGGGCCCTCACCGCGATCGGCTACACCGGCCCCATCTCCATTGAGTGGGAAGACGCCGGCATGGACCGCCTCCACGGCGCCCCCGAAGCCCTCGCCGCGCTGAAGAAGTTCGACTTCCC
>NZ_JBQCMF010000058.1:0-889 GCF_051965295.1 Arthrobacter sp. SAFR-023
GATTCCTCGGCGAGTTCCCCGAAGCCGCGCAGCACGATGACTTCCGAGGCGCCGGCGTCCCCGCCGACCCGGATCTGCGCGTCGAGCCGGTTCGGCGCGGACGAGCCGGCGTCGGCGAGCACGATGATCCGGCAGGGGTGTTCGCGGCTGGCCTCGTTCGCGGCCTCGATCGCTTCCTCTTCGAGCCCGGACTTGGTGACCACCACGAGGGTCAGGACCCGGCCGAGCGCGATCACCCCGCCCTGCTCGCGCAGGGACTGGATCTTCTTGGACACCTTCGAGGTGGTGGTGTTGGGCAGGTCTACGATCATGGCCTTCTCCAGGTGCGTCCGTCGCGGGCTAGCAGCTCATCGGCCGAGGCCGGGCCCCAGCTGCCGGGCGCGTAGGGCTCGGGCTGTTCACCCAAACCGGCCCAGTATTCTTCGAAGGGGTCCAGGATCTTCCAGGACAGCTCCACTTCCTCGTGCCGCGGGAACAGCGGCGGCTCGCCCAGGAGCACATCCAAGATCAGCCGCTCATACGCTTCGGGCGAGGACTCGGTGAACGAGTGCCCGTAACCGAAGTCCATGGTCACATCCCGCACTTCCATCTGCGTGCCCGGGACCTTGGACCCGAACCGGATCGTGGCGCCCTCATCGGGCTGGACCCGGATCACCACCGCGTTCTGCCCGAAATCATCATCCCCGTGGCCGGCGCCCCCGTGAGTGCCGAAGAGCAGGTTCGGTGCCCGCTTGAACACCACCGCGATCTCCGTGACCCGGCGTCCGAGCCGTTTGCCGGCGCGCAGGTAGAACGGCACCCCGGCCCAGCGCCGGGTGTTGATGTCCACCCGGATCGCGGCGTAGGTTTCGGTTTTGGAGTCGGCCGGGATGCCCTCCTCCTCCAGATA
>NZ_JBQCMF010000059.1:0-847 GCF_051965295.1 Arthrobacter sp. SAFR-023
TTCTGGATCACGTCACGGGCCGCACCCACACCGTCGTAATACCCGGCCCGGCCGCCGGTACCGATGTCCTC
The DNA here is from genome assembly GCF_051965295.1 of Arthrobacter sp. SAFR-023. NCBI lineage: Bacteria > Bacillati > Actinomycetota > Actinomycetes > Micrococcales > Micrococcaceae > Arthrobacter > Arthrobacter sp. SAFR-023. The sequence continues at coordinate 72 of NZ_JBQCMF010000059.1, forward strand.
GGCCATCGTGATCTGCACATGGTCCACGTAGTTCGCGTTCCACAACGGCTCGAACAGCTGGTTCGCGAAACGCAGCGCCAGGATGTTCTGCACCGTCTCCTTGCCCAGGTAATGATCGATCCGGAACACCGCGTCGGCCGGGAACACCGACTCCACAATGTCGTTCAGCGCCCGGGCCGAGTCCAGGTCATGCCCGAACGGCTTCTCGATCACCACCCGGCGCCACTTCCCGCCCTCGGCCTGCGCCAAACCATGCCTGGACAGCTGCCGGCAGACCTGCTCAAAGGCCTTCGGCGGGATCGAGAGGTAAAACGCGTGGTTGCCGCGGGTGCCCCGGACCTCGTCGAGTTCCTTGATCGTCTCGCCCAGCCGCTCAAACGCCGCATCGTCATCGAACGCGCCCTGCACGAACCGGATGCCCTCCGAGAGCTGGTTCCAGACCGCCTCATCAAAAGGCGTCCGGGCATACGCCTTCACCGCGTCCTTCACCTCCGCGGCGAAATCCTCGTTGTCCCAGTCCCGCCGGCCGAAACCCACCAAAGCGAAACTCGGCGGCAACAAACCACGGTTGGCAAGGTCATACACGGCAGGCATGAGCTTCTTACGGGCAAGGTCCCCGGTCACTCCGAAGAGCACAAGCGAGGACGGCCCGGCAATCCGGTTCAACCGCCGGTCCCGCGGATCCCGCAAAGGATTCCCGGACCGGCCCGCTGACCTTCTGCCGTTCAAAGTATCTGGCATGGTTAATTCAGGGCCTTAGCTCTCAGTGGCGGACG
>NZ_JBQCMF010000060.1:0-812 GCF_051965295.1 Arthrobacter sp. SAFR-023
CTCTTCATGACTTCACTTTTTGATTTGACCGGGCGGGTTGCCTTGGTGACTGGTTCGAGCCGGGGGATTGGTAATGCGTTGGCTCGGGCTTTGGCTGATGCGGGGGCGACGGTGGTGTTGAACGGTGTGAATCCTGAGCGGTTGAAGGCTGCGGAGGCGGCGATGGCCGCGGAGTACGCGCCGGGGCGGGTGCACAGTGTGGTGTTTGATGTCACGGACGATGCTGCGGCCGCGGCCGGGGTGGCGTGGGTGGAGGAGCATGTGGGCCCGTTGGAGGTCCTGGTGAACAATGCCGGGATCCAGCACCGGGTGCCGATGCTGGAGCTGGATGTGAAGGACTGGGAGCGGGTGATCTCCACGGACCTGACCAGCGCGTTCCTGGTGGGGAGGGAGGCGGCCCGGCACATGATTCCCAGGGGTCACGGGAAGATCATTAACATCTGTTCGGTGCAGACGGACCTGGCCCGGCCCACGATCGCCCCGTATGTGGCGGCGAAGGGCGGGTTGCGGAACTTGACCCGGGCGATGACCGCGGAATGGGCGGGTGCCGGGTTGCAGATCAACGGGATCGCGCCGGGGTACATCCATACCGAGATGACGCAGAACCTGGTGGACGATGAGCAGTTCAATGCCTGGATCCTGGGCCGGACCCCGGCGGCGCGGTGGGGCACGGTGCAGGATCTGGCGGGCCCGGCGGTGTGGCTGGCCTCGTCCGGGTCTGATTTCGTGAACGGGCAGACGATCTTTATCGACGGCGGAATGACGGTGGTGGTCTGATGACCCACACAACAGAAACAACAACAGACGCAGCA
>NZ_JBQCMF010000061.1:0-799 GCF_051965295.1 Arthrobacter sp. SAFR-023
AAACAGTCCGGCACCCGCGCCGGCAAGGGCGGCGGCATGCTCGCCGGCGCCGGCGTCGCCGGGCACTTCGTGCTCCTGTTCCTCTCCATCGCCCTCTGGTACGCCCTCGGCGAACTCATGGGCCTGGGCTGGTCCGCCGTCGTCGTCGCCGTCCTCTGGGGCATCATCGCCGCGATCCTCGCCAGCGTCGGACGCAAGGAACTCAAACACATCAAAGGCATGCCCCAGACCATGGAGACAGCCAAGGAAATCCCGCCCACCCTCAAACCGAACGGAGACCACCGATGAGTGAGAACCCGGACGCCATCCGCGCCGACATCGAAGCAACCCGGACCCGCCTCGGCACCAACGTGGACGCCGTCGCCGACAAAGTCACCCCCTCCAACATCGTCCACCGCCAAACCAACAAGGTGAAGGACGCCGTCTTCGGAGTAAAGGACAAAGTCATGGGCACCGCAGAACACGCCACCCACAACGCCTCCGGCAGCCTCCACCACGCCGCGCACACCACCAGCGGCGGGGTCCACCAGGCCACCGACGCCGCCGGGAACGCGATTCACGGCGCCGGTGAAGCGATCGCCGACGCACCCCAGAAAGTCGCCGCGAAAACCCAGGGCAACCCCCTCGCCGCCGGTCTGATCGCCTTCGGCGCCGGACTGCTCGTCTCCTCGCTGATCCCGCCGAGCGAGAAGGAACGCGAAGCCGCCGACGCCCTCAAGACCGCGGCCGAACCGATGACCAGCCAGGTCACCGAGGCCGCCAAGGACATGGCCCAGGGCTGGAAGGAACCCGCCCAGGA
>NZ_JBQCMF010000062.1:0-753 GCF_051965295.1 Arthrobacter sp. SAFR-023
CGCCGGACAACCATTAAAACGGTCGAGAGCCCCAACCAGACACCCTGGTCGGGGCTCTCCCGCATTTAACCCAGCAGCCACACCGGGCCCAGGCCCCGACGTCCATGTCGGGGCCTGAGCCGTTTAAAAGCCGCCGCCTCTCGGGCGTGCCGGCCTCGCCGGCGGCTACCGGCCAGGGCGCCGGCAACCGGCGTCGCCGGCAGCTGCGGCTGCGCGTCGCGGACCCGGTCCGGGAGGTCCTTCGTCCAGGCCCAGAGGCCTACCCGGGGAAGGGGACGGGGTGCCGGTGCCGACTGTCCCCGGCGATGACCGGAGGCGCTTCGGTGGGGAACTTCACCACAGCAACGCCCCGCACGTTTTCGGGGTTGTGGTTCGTGGAGGCTGTGGTTTGTGGAGGGCGTGGTTGGTGGTGGCAAGGTGCCGGCCGGCGCCGGGCCCGCAGCCTGGCAGCCGGGTTGGATCGGGGGAGGACTCATCCGGTGCGGGGGGACAACAGCTGCCGGCACAGACCGTTATGCCCGACTGTGACACGGTCCATAAAACCGGTCCGGACCCTGGGTGGCTCCGTTGACCGCGTTGCCGGGCCCAAAACCCGCGGCAATTCAAGGGTTTCGGGACGGATCGGCGCCTCTCTTGGCCGGGTTGCTTTGGGGGTGGGGTGGGTGTAATGTATTCCAAGTCGCCGCGAGGGAGACAGCGAAGAGCTGGTAACCGCGGGCGGCCAAATCCCCGAAATCAAGACCATGATCTGGT
>NZ_JBQCMF010000063.1:0-694 GCF_051965295.1 Arthrobacter sp. SAFR-023
TGACACTGGCACCAGAAGGCCGGAAAATGCTGCGGATCGAGCAGCGCAATGCGGCCACCCCGGTGGAACGCAAACCGGACTGGATCAAGGCCAAGGTCCAGATGGGCCCGGAATTCGTCCAGCTCAAGAACCTGGTCAAGAAGGAAGGCCTGCACACCGTCTGCGAAGAGGCCGGCTGCCCCAACATCTTCGAATGCTGGGAAGACAAGGAAGCCACCTTCCTGATCGGCGGCTCCGAATGCACCCGCCGCTGCGACTTCTGCCAGATCGACACCGGCAAACCCTCCCCCGTGGACCGGTTCGAACCCACCAAGGTGGCCCGCTCCGTCCAGGCCATGGCCCTGCGCTACGCGACCGTCACCGGCGTCGCCCGTGACGACCTCGAGGACGAAGGCGTCTGGCTCTACGCCGAAACCGTCCGCAAGATCCACGAACTGAACCCCGGCACCGGCGTCGAACTGCTCATCCCTGACTTCTCCGGCAAACCCGAACACATCGCCGCGATCTGCGACTCCAAACCCGAGGTGTTCGCGCACAACGTCGAAACCGTGCCCCGGATCTTCAAAAGGATCCGGCCCGCGTTCCGCTACGAACGCTCCCTGGACGTCATCACCCAGGGCCGGAACCTGGGCATGGTCACCAAGTCCAACCTGATCCTGGGCATGGGCGAAACCCGCGAAGAGATCTCCGAGGC
>NZ_JBQCMF010000064.1:0-634 GCF_051965295.1 Arthrobacter sp. SAFR-023
CATCCTCGGGCTGTGGGCCGAGGAAGGCGGCGAAGGGGCAAAGTTCTGGCTCTCGGTGCTGACCGAAATCAAGAACCGCGGCGTCGAGGACGTCTGCATCACGGTCTGCGACGGGCTCAAGGGCCTACCCGAGGCCATCACCACGGTCTGGGAGCGGTCTGTGGTCCAGACCTGCATCGTGCATCTGATTCGCAACACCTTCCGCTTTGCGGCCCGGCAGTACTGGGACGAGATGTCCCGGGACCTGCGCCCGGTCTACACGGCACCGTCCGAGGCCGCGGCGAAGGAACGCTTCGTGGAGTTCTCGACCAAATGGGGCCGGCAGTACCCGGCGATCACCCGGCTGTGGGAGAACGCCTGGAGCGAGTTCGTGCCGTTCCTGGACTACGACGTCGAAATCCGGCGGGTCATCTGCAGCACCAACGCCATCGAATCCATCAACGCCCGCTACCGGCGCGCGGTCAGGGCCCGGGGCCATTTCCCCACCGAGCAGGCGGCCTTGAAATGCCTCTACCTCGCCACCCGGGCACTGGACCCGACAGGCAAAGGCAGGGCACGATGGGCCACACGATGGAAGCCGGCCCTGAATGCATTCGCCATCAGCTTCGACGGAAGAATCAACTAAATGCCAACC
>NZ_JBQCMF010000065.1:0-572 GCF_051965295.1 Arthrobacter sp. SAFR-023
GTGTGTGGCGTGTTCGGTTTCGGTCGGGCGGCCTTCGAGGTAGGCGATGATCGCGCGCGTGAAGTCGGGAAGATCGACCGGGGTCCTGGAGGTGATGACGTTCCCGTCCACGACAACCGCTTCATCGACCCAGGTTCCGCCCGCGTTTTCCACGTCGTCCTTGATCGGCAGGTAGCCGGTAGCGTTCTTGCCCTTGAGCACGCCGGCGGAGACCAGGACCCATCCGCCGTGGCAGATGGCGGTGACGAGTTTGCCTGCCTCATTCATGTCCCGGACGAGGCCGATCATTTCAGGGTGAAGGCGCATGTTGTCCGGGGCGAAGCCGCCCGGGACGACAACGGCGTCGAAGTCGGAGGCGCTGACGTCGGCCGCAGCCGCGTCGACCTCCATCGGGTAGTGCTCCTTGCTGTGGTAACTGTTCTTCGTGCCGCTGCCGATGACCCGCACATCCGCTCCGGCCTCCTGCAGGCGAAGCAGCGGGTACCAGCCCTCCAGGATCTGGTACTCATCCTCAATCAACAGGGCAATCTTTGATCCATGCAAACTCATGGGTGACTCACTTTCTCGTTGTG
>NZ_JBQCMF010000066.1:0-572 GCF_051965295.1 Arthrobacter sp. SAFR-023
ACCCAGCTGTTGCGCTACATCCGTAAGCTCTCCGACCGCGACCTGGCGCTGGACCGGACCATGATCCCGCTGGGCTCCTGCACCATGAAGCTGAACGCCACGGCGGAGATGGAAGCCATTTCCTGGCCGGAGTTCGCCTCGATCCACCCGTTCGCCCCGGATTCCCAGACCGAGGGCTGGCGCGAACTGATCGATGGTCTGGAAGCGGACCTCGCCGAGATCACCGGGTACGACCAGGTGTCCATCCAGCCGAACGCCGGCTCGCAGGGTGAGCTCGCCGGGTTGCTGGCGATCCGCGGCTACCACCTGTCCCGCGGTGATGACCAGCGCAACATCTGCCTGATCCCGGCTTCGGCGCACGGCACCAACGCGGCCTCGGCCGTGCTGGCCGGCATGAAGGTGGTCGTCGTGGCCACCGCCGCCGACGGCACCATCGACCACACCGACCTGTACGCCAAGATCGAGGCCAACAAGGACGCCCTGTCCTGCATCATGATCACCTACCCGTCCACGCACGGGGTGTACGACGCCGACGTCCGCGAGGTCTGCGACGCCATCCACGCGGCCGGCGG
>NZ_JBQCMF010000067.1:0-533 GCF_051965295.1 Arthrobacter sp. SAFR-023
AAAACGGTCAAGGGCTACGGCCTGGGCCCGCACTTCGAAGGCCGCAACGCCACCCACCAGATGAAAAAACTCACCCTCGACGACCTGAAGGAATTCAGGGATTACTTGAGAATCCCAATATCCGACGCCCGGCTCGAAGAGGATCCCTACCGGCCGCCGTATTTCCACCCCGGTCCGGACGCGCCCGAGATTGCCTACCTTCTGGAGCGGCGCAAGGCTTTGGGCGGCCCGGTGCCCGAACGGCGCCCCGGCCCCGGGCCGGTGGAAATGCCGGATCCCAAAACGTTCGACGTCGCCAAGCGGGGTTCGGGCAAGCAGCAGGCCGCCACCACCATGGCCTTCGTCCGCCTGCTCAAGGACCTGCTCCGCGACAAGAAGTTCGGGCACCGGGTTGTCCCGATCGTGCCGGACGAATCCCGGACGTTCGGCATGGACGCGTTCTTCCCGACCGCTAAGATCTACAACCCCAAGGGCCAGAACTACCTGTCCGTGGACCGGGACCTGGTCCTGGCCTACAAGGAATCCGCCCAGGG